>CALZCR010000123.1 GCA_945631445.1 uncultured Corynebacterium sp.
CGGTGCGGCGCCTGCGGCCGCCGACACGGCTGCGTTCTTGGCGGCGTCGCCCCCGCCCTGCAGAGACGGAAGCAATTAAGGACGACAATAGCGGTGTTTAATCTTCCCCGCCCACAAAATTTCGCTTTTAAACGGCCTTTACCTAATTAAAGGGGTGACCCAATGGAGGAGCTCAACCTATCGACAATCACACTCAGAGAAATAGATACATCTATCACTCAGTGTAACCAGCAGCCGACGGGGCCACCACCCCCTTCCGTTTCACCGGGCCAGCCGCCGGCTCCGACATGCTGAAGACTTCCGCGGACCCGGAGGGAAAGACCGTGCTAGGCACCCTCAACAACTGCGCCGGCGGCCTGACCCCGTGGGGCACGTATCTTTCCGGCGAGGAGAACATCAACCAGTACTTCGCCAACTCCGCCGGCCTGACCGGCCGCGCCAAAGAAGACGCTGAGCGCATCGGCGCCCCGGAGGGTGCGTCAGAACGCCAGTGGGAGCGTCTGCACGACCGCTTCGACATGTCCAAGGAACCCAACGAGTTCCTGCGGTTCGGCTACATCGTCGAGATCGACCCCTTTGACCCGGAATCCACCCCGGTCAAGCACACCGCCCTGGGGCGTTTCAAGCATGAGGCCGGCAGCATCTACGTCACCGACGACGGCACCGTGGTCTGCTACTCCGGCGACGACGAGCGCTTCGAGTACATCTACAAGTTCGTCTCCGACAAGCAGATCGTCGAGGGCGACAAAGCCCACAACATGAGCATCCTCGACTCCGGCACCCTCTACGTCGCTTCCCTGGAGGGCAACTCCCCCGCCTCGGAGATCGACGGGTCCGGCCAGCTGCCCGAAGACGGCGCCTTCGACGGCGTCGGCGCCTGGCACCCGTTGCTCACCGTCCAGGAGGACGGTTCCGCCGAATCCCACGTCGACGGGTTCACTCCGGAGGAGGTCTGCGTCTACACCCGCCTGGCCGCCGACGAGGTCGGCGCCACCAAGATGGACCGCCCGGAAGATTTCGAGGCCAACCCGGTCGACGGCAAGGTCTACCTCGCGCTGACCAACAACAAGTACCGCGGCGCCGCCGAAGAGCGCGACCGCGCGAATTGGGAGAACACCACCGAGTACGCCCCCGTCCGGGAGAATAAAAACGGTCTGGTCATGGAGATCGAGGACGATCACGCCGGCGAGTCCTTCACGTGGAACCTGTTGCTGGTCTGCGGCGATCCGGACGAGGCCTACACCTATTTCGGCGGCTTCGACAAAGAGAAAGTCTCCCCGATCTCGTGTCCCGACAACCTGGCCTTCGACGCCCACGGCAACCTGTGGATCTCCACGGACGGCAACGCCTTGGGCTCCCACGACGGCCTGTACGCCGTGACCACCACCGGCGACAACCGCGGCGAGCTCAAGTGCTTCATGACGATGCCCACCGACGCCGAGACCTGCGGCCCGATCGTCATGGACGAGCGAGTCCTGGTCAACGTCCAACACCCGGGAGAGGCCGACGACTCCACCGTCGCCGACCCCTCCTCGCACTGGCCCGACGGCGGCGACAGCGTCCCGCGCCCGGCGGCGGTCGTCGCGTGGCGCGCCGACGGCGGCCGCATCGGTGTCTAACCCCTGACAGCGTCTAACCCCTGACAACGGTCTCGGGGCTCCCTGCGTCAGGGAGCCCCGAGATCATGTCGTTTCCCAGCGCGGCGGCGCCGATCAGTCGTCCTGCTCCGGCTCCAAATTACGGAAGCCGATGCCGATCGGCAGGCCCACGTTGTCGGTCAGGCGCACTCCGCCGACGGTGGCCGCACCAAACAGCCGCGCATCGCCTTCCTCCGGGGCCCGGCCCAGGTCCAGGCCGCGCAGCTCCACGTACTCGGGGGTGACCCCGGCGGCGTCCAGCACGCCGTGGACGGTCTCCAGCACCTTCTCCGCCCCGTGCTCGGCGGCGTGCGCGCCGGCCGTCAACGCCGCGGACAACGCGAGCGCCTGGTCCCGGGCGGCTTCGTCGACGCCGACGTTGCGCAAAGAGATCGCCAGCCCCTCCGAGGTGCGCACGGTGGGCACGCCGTGCAGCTGCACGGGCAGATGAAGGTCGGTGATGGCCTGCTGCAGGGCCACGACGGTTTGGTAGTCCTTCTCCCCCACGACCACGTCGGAGGGATGCAGCACGTTGATCAGGCTGATCAGGCGGGTCAGTTCGCGGCCGATCACGGCCGCGGGCTCCATCCCCACCTCCAGCGGGGTGATCGTGGTGCGCATGCCGCCCGGCCACAGCTGGTCACCGCGGTAATGCCAGACAGCGTCGACCTGCTCCTCGGCGAAGTCCTCCGGGATCGTCTCACCGGTCCAGGCCACCACGACGAGGGTGTTGCGCAGCCGCTTGGCCGCGCGGATCAGCGCGATGTGGCCGGCGTGCAGGCCTTCGTTGAGCGGCACCAGGGCGACGGGACGGCCAGTCTTGTGCATGGCGCGGCCAAACTGCCCCGCGCCCTCGACGGAATCGAGGACGTGTGCCTGTCCTGGGGTGAATACCATCATGTCTCCTTCTGTATTGCCCACAATTCGGCGTCGTGGGCGCTTTTATGCTGAGCGGTGCGGCGCACCAATTCCTGGAACACCCGGGCCAGTCCCGGGTCCTCGATGCCGGCGTGCTGGGCGTCGACGCCGCCGGGCCCGTCGACGTCCGCCAGCAGACCGGGCCTGCGCTCACCGGCGTCGACGATCTCGCGGGCGGTCTCGACGTTGCCGAGGGCCTCCGCGAACATGGTCGTCGCGTCCCGGCGGACGGTCTCCACGAAGCTCAGATGGGTGCGGGCCGCCGCCAGGCGGGCACGTTGGGTGTCGGGCACGGCCCGGCTGGCGCCGCCGAGTTCGCCGACGAGCAACTCGACGATGGTTTCGCCGAGTTCGTCGGTGGCGGCGGTCACCCAAAGTTCCGGCGTCAACGGATGGGCGGCGGCCACGACGGCGCCGCGGGTCTCCACGTCGTCGAGCACCTGGACCCCGTGGCCGAGGCAGGTGTGCAGGTAAATCTGGCCGCGGCGCGCATGCGGCGACAGTTGGCGCACCAGGCCCGGCAACTCGGTCTCGCGCACGGACAGCACGATCAGTTCATAGTCCGCGGCGCCTTCTGGGTCGTTGAGCGTCGTGACGTCATGGCCGACGCCGTGCAGGCTTTCCGCGAACGCGGTGTCGTCCGTCTCGTCGATGAATGCGCCCACCGTCAGGCGGGGCGCCCTCACTTCTCGTCGTCCTCGTCCTCGTGCCGCTGAGCGCGGGCCAGCAGCTCGGCGACGGAGATGCCGTGGTTGTTCTCGCGGCGGCGTCGGCCACCCGCGTACTCCTCGTCCTGTTCCGTCGCCTCGGCCGGGGCAACCGCCGCCGCGGCGTCAGTCTTCGGTTCGGGCTTTGGCGCCGGGGTCTGTTTCTGCTCCGGGGCCTTCGGAGACTCCGTGGCCTTGGCCGGGGAGACCGGCTGTTCCGCTTGCTTCGTCTGCTCGGCCTTGTTGGCCTTCTTCTCCGGGGCCGGGGGCTGTTCTTTGTCCTTCTTCGCGGCCGGGGCGTCCTTGTCGTCCGCGTACGGGAAAGGAACCGGACTCTTCTTCGGGGCCTTAGGCGCCTTCGCCGCCTTCGTCGCCGGTGCCGCCGGTGCGGTCGGTGCTTGCGGCGCAGCCGGGGACGGCGCGGCTCCGGACTGCTTCTTCTCCTCCGGCTTCGCACCGGATTCGGCAGCCTTCCTGGCCTTCGCCGCTTCCTCTTCTTCCTTGCGGCGGGCGTTTTCCGTGATGATCGCGGACAGCGGGTTCAGGTCCGCGGTGCGCGGGCTCGGCTGGCTGCCCAGGCGGCCGGCGATGGCGTCGGCGCTGGGCGCCAGCGGCGTGTCGTCGAACTCGGGCAGCTCGTCGACCTCCGCTTCCACCGGCTCATCCGGCTTTTCTTCCGGTGCCCTGCTCAAGGCGTCGATGCGCTCCCGGCTGCTCGCGTACGCGCGGGCCTCGAGCTCGATGATGCGGCGGGCCTCGGCACGCAGGGCCGCTGGTTCAAAGCCGAATTCACGGCCGCTGAGCTCCTCGAGCTGGGCGCGCACGACGGCGAGCTCGCGCTTGATCTCTTCGAGGACCTCCAGATCCGCCGGGGACGGCGCGGCGGCGGCCTTCGCCGTGGCGGCCTCCGCCTCGTACCTGGCTTTTTCCAGCTCGGCCTGCAGGGTCTGCTCCCGCAGGGCGAGTTCGTCCTTCGCCGAGCGGGCCTGGTTGCGGTAACGACCGACGAGGATGAACCCGATGACCGCCGCCCACAGCGCCGCGATCAACGCGAACTTCAGCGCCGTGGCGCTGTCAGTGAGCAGCATGATGACGCTGGCGATGATCGCCAGCACCACCAGCACAGCGAGCCACAGCTGGCCCCTGTCCTGTTGCGCGAGGCTCCAACCGCCGTCGGTGCGCTCGGCGGTGGGTTCAGTGCGCTGGTCGCCCGTCCCTGAAGTCATGGGTCTACCTTAACCAACCTGTTCGCCGTCCGTGGGTGGCGGTGTCTCGCAATGTCGTTCGAGATACACCCCCGCCGCGGCCAACACCACCCCGCCGAGCAACGAGGTCACCACCCCAGGCAGATCCTGCGCCGCGGCGACCAGAGTAAAGGCGTTCGGCACCACGTACGTCGCTATCCCCAAGTAGGCGCCCGCCATGACCGCCCCGGTCCAGGCCGACGCCTTCGCCAACACCAGAAACAGCGCCACGGTCATGGGGTCCAACTGGCTGCGGTCTAACCCGATGGCGCCGTCCTCTAAGGAGGCCTTCACCTTGCGGGCGGCCGCGACACAGATGATCGCCACCATCCACAGCGTGATCGACACGCCCCAGTGGATCGGCACGAAATTCCCGTAAAACCCCCAGGTCACGATGGCCGTGGCCGCGGCCAGCACGGCACCGACGGCGACGAGCCCGAGGACCGGGGTGCGGGTCACCGCGTATCCGCCCCGGAGTCAGGCCCACCGGCCAAGGTGCCGACGGGACGGACCTGCTCGACTTCGGCCGCGGCCAGCTTCTCGACGAGCGCGGCCACCCGCCGCCCGCGCAACCTCGCCTGCGGGTCGGCGGCCAGCCACGGCACCAGCACAAAGGCGCGCTCGTGGGCGTGCGGGTGCGGCAGCGTCAACTCCGGGTCGTCGCTGAGGATCTCGGCGCCGTCGGCAAGCACCTGCACGACGTCGACGTCGAGGGTGCGCGGCCCCCAGCGGCGCACCCGCACCCGCTCCGCGGCGCCCTCCAGCCGCTGGCCCCGGCGCAGCAGCTCCAGTGGGGTGCCTGCGACCTCGACGACGAGCACGGCGTTGAGGAACTCGTCCTGGTCCGTCACGCCCCACGGCGGGGTGGCGTAGACCGGCGACTCGGCGACGATCTCCGCCGCGAAATCCTCGGCGACCGTGCGCAGCAGCGCCCACCGGTCGTCCATGTTCGACCCGACCGACAACACCGCGCGCATCAGGCGTTCCTGAACCGCGCGTGATTCTTGCGCGAACGCCGCGCCACGACGGCCACGTCCGCGAACGGCAACGGGATCGGGGCGTGCGGCTTATGGATGGTGACCTCGACCGCGTGTAGCAGATCGTAATTCTCCAGGGCGGAGTCGGCGATCTCCCCGGCGACGGTCTCGATCAGCTCGCGCCGCGGGCCGGTGACGATCTCGTGGGCCAGCTCCGCCAGCTCCGCGTAGTTGACGGTCTTGGTCAGGTCGTCGTCACGCGCCGCCTCGGCGGTGTCCAACCAGCAGGTCACGTCCACCGTGAACGTCTGCCCCTGGCGCTGCTCGTGCTCCAGCACCCCGTGGTAGCCGTAACAGACCAGCCCTTTCAGTTCGATGCGGTCAGCCATGACGATCCTTTCCTCCGGTGTTCCAGGCCGCGGCGACGTCGACCGCGTCGCGCGACGACGGCACGTCATGCACGCGCACGCCCCAGGCGCCCTGATGCGCCGAAATCGCGGTGACTGCGGCGGTCGCCGGATCCGCGTCCACCGGCGACGGCTTAAGGCCGCGCGCCGAACGCACCTCCGCCAAAAACCGCTTGCGCGAGG
>CALZCR010000124.1 GCA_945631445.1 uncultured Corynebacterium sp.
TCCGCTGAGCCTTGGCAAGTTCCGCCGCGCAGCGTTTCCGGTGCCCCCGATAGGGCAGATCGTGCTTGGCGTCGGTGGTCGTCGCGGTGGTGGAGACACCCCAGTCGATACCGATACTGGCCTCTACGTCTGGGGTTGAGGTCTTTTCGCGACGAGTGACAAACGAGGCGTACCAATGTCCCAGGCTGTCCTGGTAGACGCGGACGCTGGTGGGCGGGGAAGGAAGGTTCCGCGACCACACCACAGGTATGAAAAACCCCTTGGGGAGTTTCAATCTCCCATCTCGGATAGAAAATCCCTTGGTGCTGTATTCCAGCGAGGGTAAAGTGCGTTTCCTCGCTTTAAGCTTCGGCCGGCCCCGGCCCTTCACAGTGAAGGAGTGCTGCAGCGCCTGCGTATAGTTGCGCAGGGCGTCCTGCTGGGCGACCTGCGAGCCTTGCCTCATCCACGTGTTGTTCTTGCGCAGCTCGGTGAGCAGCTTCCCCAGCTTCGCCAGGGTAGGCTTGTTGCCGGTCTTGTGCTGGTGGACGGCTTCGTTCCACAGGAATCGGCAGCGTCCCCATTCTTGGAGGAGGGCGCGCTCGGCGTGTGCGCTGGGGCGCAGACGATAGGTGTAGCGCACGACCTCTTCCACACCCACAATGATATACATCGACGCTGTGTAGTGCCGGGATGGCAGATAGGCTCACGCAGATCACACCGGAAAGGTCGCCGCCGAACGAGAATGCACCATGATCGAGCTGGGCACCATACCCGATCACGTAGACTTACTGGTTGAATGCGACCTGCAGTATGGAATCCACCGGCCCGTCAAACAGATCAAAGCAAGGTCATCTCGTGCTCTGCGTCAAGAATGTCCTTCCCTCATATCCAGGCTGCCCGCGCTCTGGACACACTCGTACTTCGTCGCCATTGTCGGCGGCGCGACTTTGGAGGTTGTTAAACAGTATGTTGAAAATCAACGTAATTTCTAACCCATCCCTTTCTTCCCCATGCCTCAAGGCAGGGGTGTCCAGAGGTGACATTCGATGAAACTTGATCCCGTCCTACACCCCGTCCTGCTCGAGCTGGCCCAGACCCAGCGCACCTTGACCGCGGCGCCGGAAGCGCTGGTGACTCCAGAGCAGCAGGAGCTCGAGAAGCTGCAGGCAGAACAGAAGCGCCTGCGGTCCGCGTTCAGCGCCGCCCAGATGGCCGTCGACGACATGGAATCCGAGATCCTGCGCATCCAGGAAGACGAGCGCAAGCTGCGTCGCCGTGAGCGCGACAACAAGAAGCAGCTCGAGGCCGAAACCGATGCGGAGCGTCGCCGCGAACTGGAGCACGACCGCTATTCCGCGAAGTCGCGCATCGCGGATCTGATGAGTGAGCTGATGGAAGCCCACAACGAGATCGCCGCGCTGCGCAACAACCGCGACGTCCACGCCGCGCACGTGGATGAAAACCTCCGCCAGATCGGGCTCGCCGAGCGCGCCGCGGAGGCCGCCAACGAGGCCGCCAGTCACATCGAGGACCCGCAGACCCACATCACTGAGCTGCGCGCTCAGTTGCCGACGGACGTGGTCACCGCCTACGACGAGCAGCGGGAGGAAAACCAGGTCGGCGCCGCCTACTTCAACTCCCGCACCTGCGGCTCCTGCTTCCTGGTCCTGCCGGCCGGGGATCGCTCCGTCATCGGGCGCGCGCCCGCCGACGAGCTGCCCCAGTGCCCGAACTGCGGTTCCTACCTGGTGCGCAGCAAATGAAGCTGAACATCTACGCCGACGGCGGCTCACGCGGCAACCCCGGGGTGGCGGGCTCCGGCACGGCCGTATTCGACGCCGCGACCAAGGAATTGCTCCGCGAGGTCGTCTACGTGGTGGGCAAGAAGGCGACCAATAACGTCGCCGAGTACCACGGCCTGCTGCGCGGGTTGGAGGCCGCCGCCGAGTTGGGCGCCAGCGAGGTCTACGTGTTCATGGACTCCAAGCTGGTCGTCGAGCAGATGTCCGGCCGCTGGAAGATCAAGCACCCGGACATGCAGAAGTTGGCGCTGCAGGGACGTAAGCTCGCCGAGCGTTTTGATCGGGTGGCCTACACCTGGATTCCGCGCGCCCAGAACGAGATCGCCGATAAGCTCTCCAACGACGCGATGGACGCGGCCGCCGCCGGCCACGAATCCGGCGTGGTTGGCGGGGACGCGCCCGCCGAGCAGTCCGCGCAGCCGGAACCCGCCGCCCACACGCCGCCGGCGGAGACCGCCGGCGCGGTCGACTGGTGGAAGGACACCTCCCACCCGCCGACCCGGCTGGTGTTGCTGCGCCACGGCCAGACCGACTACTCGCTGCACAAGCGCTACGCCGGCCGCGACGACGCCGAGCTCAACGCCACCGGACGGAAGCAGGCGTCGGCCGCGGCGCGGGCCTTGGCGGCCGAAGGCGGCATCGACGCGATCGTCTCCTCCCCGCTGGTGCGCTGCAGCGCCACCGCCGACGCCGCCGCGCAGAAACTCGGCCTGCGCACGCGCATCATCGAAGACCTGCAGGAATGCGACTTCGGGGACTGGGACGGGCTGACCTTTACTGAGGCCCAGGACGACGACCCGGAGCACCACGCCGCCTGGGTCGCCGACGGCACGCTCTGCCCGCCCGGCGGGGAATCCTATGATCAGGTCAACGAGCGTGTGATTCGGGTGCGCCGCCAGCTGGTCGAGGAGTATCCCGGCCAGACCGTGTTGGTGGTCAGCCACGTCAACCCCATCAAGTCGCTCGTGCGCCAGGCGCTCGGCGGCGACGCCGGCATCTACCAGCGCATGCACCTGGACCTGGCGTCGATCTGCGTCGTGGATTTTTTCCCCGAGGCCGCCGAGGTCACCCCGGTGCTGCAGAGCTTCAACGCCACCGCGCACCTGCGGTAGGCGTCGCCGCCGCTGCTGAGTGTGGTGAAAACTGGGTGGTGAAAAACCACCGGTCGGCTGAGCGAGGAACCGGTCCGGTCCCGGTTATTCATCAACCAGTGTTCCGCGTCTGTCGGCTCGGCGCCCGCGACGGCCCCGGAGACGCCCCAGCCCACGTTCACGTCGGCCCGCCGCGGCAGCGCAGCGACCCCGGAATTACGCTCCCGGCCCGGCCGAGGGGTAAAGTTTCCTTACGCGAATGAGTCGGCCGGGTGATCGCGGTAAATGAACCGCCCGCTTGATGCGGGCAGGCGTGAGCCGAGGAAAGTCCGGACTCCGAAGAGCACGGTGGTTGCTAACGGCAACCCGGGGCAACCCGCGGGCATGTGCAACAGAGAGTAGACCGCCCGGTTTTTGACCGGGTAAGGGTGAAAGGGTGCGGTAAGAGCGCACCGGCGCGGCAGGTGACTGCCGCGGCCAGGTAAACCCCACCGGGAGCAAGGCATCACGGTCTGCCACCGGCAGACCCGATCAGGTGATTGAGGGCTGCTCGCCCGAGCCTGAAGGTAGCTGCTCGAGGCGCCCAGCGATGGGTGGCCCAGATGGATGATCACCGCCGCCAGCGGCACAGAATCCGGCTTATACGCCGGCTCATTCGCGCCCTATTTTTCCGCTCGGCGTAGCCGGTGCGCGCGTGCCACAATGGTGCGGCATGAGGTTGTACGCGGCAGAGCTGAACTTCCGGCGGGTGGCCGAAGAATACCGGGTGCCCACCGACTTTTCCCCTGCGGTGCACCAGGCGGCGGCTTCAGCGCGCGATCGTTTCGCCGACCGCCGCCGCGACGTCCCCTTCGTCACCGTCGACCCGCCCGGTTCGCAGGACCTGGACCAGGCCGTGCACCTCACCCGCCGCGGCGACGGCTACCGGGTGCGTTACGCGATCGCGGACGTCGCGGCGTTCGTGGTCCCGGGCGGGGTGGTGGAGGCGGAGTCGCTGCGCCGCGGCCAGACGATTTACCTGCCCGATGAGCCCGCGCGCCTGCACCCGGCGGCACTCTCGGAGGGATCGGCGTCGCTGCTGCCCGGCGTGGATCGCCCGGCGGTGGTGTGGACGATGGACCTGGACGCCGCCGGCGAGGTCGAGGACGTCTCGGTGGAGCGGGCCCTGGTGCGCTCGCGCGCGCAGTTGGACTACGACTCGGTGCACGCGGCGGCGCAGGCGGGGCAGGCGCCGGCGGCGATCGCGTTATTGGGCGAGGTCGGCCGGCTGCGGCAGGCGTCGAGTCTGCGCCGGGACGCGGTGAATCTACGGCTCCCGTCGCAACGGGTGCAGCGCAACGGCGACGGCCGCTATGAGCTGGTCATTGAGCCCCGGCGCCCGGTGATGGACTACAACTCGGAGATCTCCCTGCTCACCGGCATGTGCGCGGGACAGATGATGGTCTCGGCGGGTAAGGGCCCGTTGCGCACCCTGCGGCCGGCGGGCGACGGTGCGGAGGAGATGTTCCGACGGGAGGCCCGCGCGCTGGGCTACCGGCTCGCCGACGACGACCACGTCGGGCATTTCCTCGCCGGCGTGGACGCGGATTCCCCGGCGGGGATGGCGGTGATGCGGGAAGCGCAGAAACTGCTGCGGGGCGCGGGATACGGGCTGGTGGACGACGGCGGGGCAGAGGTGCACGCCGGCATCGGCGGACACTACGCGCACGTGACGGCCCCGCTGCGCCGGCTCATCGACCGCTTCGCCGCGGAGCACTGCCTGGCGATCTCCGGCGGCTACGAGACGCCGTCGTGGGCGGCGGAGACCGTGGGGCAGGCGGTGGGCGCCATGACCCGGACCTCGCAATTGGCGAACACGGTGGACCGGGCGTGCCTGAACCTCACGGAGGCGACCGTGCTGGCGCCGTGGCTGGGCCACAATTTCGCGGCCACAGTGCTGCACGCAGACCGACGGCGCGGACAGTCCCGGGTGTTCGTGCACGAGCCGCCGGTGCTGGCGGACACGCTCGGCAGCCCCGCCGACGGCACCCGGATCACGGTGTCGCTGATCAAAGCGGACACCGCCAGCAGGGAGGTGCTCTTCGCCTGGCCCGCGGACTAAGCGGAGGCCGGTGTGAGCACGGCCGCGCGTTCCCCGCGGTGCAGCTCGACGACCAGCAGACCGTCGTCGACTAAGTCGGCCGCGAAATTGGCCGCCGCCCGCGCGGGCACCAACGCCCACACCCCGGACGCCAGACCCGCGGCGGTGGCGCGGGCGGCGACGGCGCCCCGGGACCGACACAGGGCGGCGAGCTCGTCACAGGCGTCGACGCCCAGCAACGGGTGCAGCTGCCGCTGCGACTCCGCCAGCAGCGAACCGATGTCTTCACCGCGGCGCGAACGCAAAGCACGCGCGGTCAACACCACGCGACGGGTCTCCGTCTCGTCGAAGTTCAACCACCCGGCGGCCTCCGCGACGGTGGGGGTGCCGTCGGTCCCGCGCACCTGGTGTACGGCGCGCAACCAGTCGAGCACGCGCCCAGGGGCGTCGGGGAGCAAGCGCAGCGACTCCGCGCCGAAAGCCTTGCACGCGTCCTCGACGAAGCGACGGTGGCGATGCACCGTGTCCACGCCCGGCGAATGATCCGGCTGGCGCCGCTCCGGCAGACCCACGAGAAAAGCGCGGTGCTCGGAGTCCACCGGATGCGGAGCCTGGGTGACGGAACCGTCGGCGTAATCGAGGACGCTGACGGACTCGCCCAGCCCGCGCAATGCCGCCGTGTGCCGGGCACGCAGCGGGGGAAAAGCCGAAAACATCTCGTTGCTCTGCGAACACGTCTCCGCCAGCCGGGCGCGCGCCGGCGCCTGGTCGATGTCTTCGTCGCCGGCCTGCAACGCCAACGCCAACGCCGCGTCGACCGCGGCGTCCGCGCCCAAGCCCACCCCGCGGGGAATGTCGTTGACCACCGTGACGTCCAGCCCGCCGGTATCCCGGGAGAGCAGCTGGCGGTGGATCAACGTCCACACCAGCCCGCCCACCCGCGCGGCCGCGCCCCCCACCGGAACAGGCGCGACGGTGGGATGGCCGTGATCGTCGACGCCCGGCTGCTGCTGCGCGGCCCGCTGGCGGATGTCCTCGTCGCTGATCTCGTCGGTGACCGGGTGCGCGCCGGGGTAGTGGGTGGTGACGGTGACGCGGCCGT
>CALZCR010000125.1 GCA_945631445.1 uncultured Corynebacterium sp.
GAGGATCGGTCTTTCTTCACGGTGAGCAACGCGCGGTTCACCCGGGCGCTGTTGCCGGAGGCCACGGACGTGATCGTGGTGACGTCCCGGGATCACGTCCACCGCGCCGTCGTGGATTTCACGCTCGCCTTCGGCCCGGACGCTCAGGTGGCCGGCGTCGGTGCGCCCAATGATCCGCCGACCGCCCTCTCGGGCCAGCGCGGGATCTACCTCGACGTGATGAAGTGGTATCTCGGCTGACCTGCGACTCTTACACTCGCCGGGTCCCCGCCCCAGGCGTAGGATGGCCCGGTGAGCACGGCCGTGGTGCTGCGTCATGCACAGCGTCGAGGCCCTCGACTCAGTCAGCAGGAAGGACGATGACCCAATGAGTGAGCCGGTACGCCGGTTTAACCCGCACGAGGAACCCGATCACGCGCCGGCCGGGCCGGGGCGGCCGCGGGAGCGGGAGTACAGGCAGAAAATCATCGACGCCGCGCTGCGGCTGATTGACGCAGAAAAGCCCGTCACCATCAACGCCTTGGTCATAGAGAGCGGCGTGTCGCGGGCGGCGATCTATCGCCGCTGGTCGTCGGTGACCTTGTTGATCGCGGAGGCGCTCGACATCGGCCGCCCCGCCTATGAGGTCGACGTGTCCGGGGACCCCAAAGAAGTGATGAAGAACATCCTCTTCGACCGTTCGGACCAGGCGCGCGAGGCATACACCCAGCGTCGGTTCCGCAAGCGCGTGGAGATCGTGATGATCGACCGGGACGTGCAGATGGCGTATTGGCGCAAGCACGTCAGCAAGCGTCGGCAAGCGGAGGCGAAGGCGCTGCAGGCGGGCATCGACCGTGGTCTGCTGCGGGCCGACCTGAATATCGAGGCCGCCTTGGACGCCCTCAACGGGATCTTCTACTACCAGGTGATCGCGCGCGGGGTCAGCAACTACGAGCCCGACGTGATCGCCCGCTGCGAGGACGCCTTCGACCTGGTGTGGCGCGGAATGGAGGCCTAACCGGCCGCGGGGCCGCCGGCGGCGTCGACGAGCTGCGGAAGCGCCTGCGCGGCGGTGCCTTCGACGAACACGGTGGCCACGGGGGTCAGGTCGCTGCGTTGCGGGGAGATCTCAATGATGGGGGTGCCCGCCTCGCGGGCGAGCAGCGGCAGCGAGGCGGCCGGTTGCACCACGCCCGAGGTGCCCACGATCACCACCAGGTCGGCCTCCTGCATGCGTTGTTCAGCGAGCCCCCATTCTTTTCCGGGCAGCGGTTCGCCGAACCACACCACTCCGGGGCGCACGAGGTTGCCGCACACCGGGCACGTCGGCGGCGCCAGGCTGGCCACGGGCTCCGCCAGCACGGGCACTTCCCCGCGCCACGGGCGTGAACAGATGGAGCAGCGGAACTCGAACAGTGACCCGTGCAGGTGCGCGACGTCCGAGGAGCCGGCCCGCTCATGCAGGTCATCGATGTTTTGGGTGGTCACGGTGACGTCCACGCCGTCGATGGCGGCCCAGTCCGCCAGCGCCTGGTGTCCGGCGTTGGGGCGCGCCTGGGCCACCAGCGAGCGCCGCCACAGGTACCATGCGTACATTGGCTCCGGATCGCGCGCCCAGGCGTCGATCGACGCCATCGCTTGTGGATCCACGTTTTCCCACAGGCCGGTCTGGGCGTCCCGGTACGTCGCGATCCCGGAGTCCGCCGACATTCCCGCGCCGGTGAAGACCTCGACGCGGGCCGCGCCACGTGCCAGCCGAAGGGCTTGCTCTGGAACATTGACCATGGTTTCCAGCGTAGCGGCGGTGTAGCTTGTCGGGTGGAGAATCGACCGTTTCGGTGGTTAGGATAGCCAGTCATGAGTCAAGAGCCTCTCGTATCTGACGAGAATATGTCTCAATCACGCACCCCGTCCCTGTTGGACGCCACGTGCGAGGGTTACGTCTACGATCTTGCGGCGCTTTCGCCGACCGACGCCACCGCCTGGGGCATCGCCGGCTATGACGGGCAGCTGCAGGATTTTTCGCCGGATTACTGGGAGTCCATCGCCGAGCGCACCCGCGAGATGATCGCGGACGTCGACGCGTTAAACGACGGCACCGACGATTCCGACGACGACGATGACTTCGACGACGTCGACCATGTCACCGCCGCCGTCCTGCGCGATCGCCTGCGCATCGAGGCCGACCTGCATCACCGGGGCGAGTACCTGCGGCTGCTGAACAATATCGAGTCCCCGGTCCAGATCATCCGCGATTCTTTCGCGCTGATGCCCACGGACACCGCGGAGCAGCTGGACAACATCCGTTCGCGGATGTCGCAGGTGCCGGCCGCGCTGGCCGGTTACCGGGAGTCGCTGGCCGAGGCCGCCGGCCACGGCATGGTCGCCGCGCACCGGCAGGTGGAGGCGGTCATCTCCCAGTGCGAGGACCTCTCGGACTCCGATTCGGTGCTCGAAGGCGTCGGCCTTGAGTCGGACGCCGCTGAAGTCGAACGTGCCAAGGACGCCTTCGCCGAGATGGCGGACTGGCTGTCCACGGAGATCGCTCCCCAGGCCCCGTACGAGGATTCCGTCGGCCGCGAGCGCTACGAGCTGTTCAGCCACTACTTCGTCGGCGACGTCGTCGATTTGGACGAGGCCTATGACTGGGGGATGCACGAGCTGCGCGCCCTGATCCAGGAGCAGAAGCGGGTCGTCGCCGATCTCTACGGCCCGGAGGTCTCCGTGCGGGCGGCCTACCGCAAGCTCAACCAAGACGAGCGCTACACCCTGAAGGGCACGGACGCGCTGGTGGAGTGGATGCAAAACGTCGCGGACCAGACCATCGCGGACCTGCACGGCACGGAGTTCCACATCCCGGAGCCGGTGCGCGCCCTCGAGGCCCGCATCGACCCGGCTGGCTCCGGTTCGATCTTCTACACCCCGCCCTCGGATGATTTCTCGCGCCCGGGCCGCATGTGGTGGTCCGTGCCCGCCGGCCAGGAAAACTTCCACACCTGGCAGGAGCTGACCACCGTCTTCCACGAAGGCGTGCCGGGGCACCACCTGCAGCTGGGGCAGGCGATCGCCGAGCGCGACAACCTCAACCTGTGGCGCCGGGTGGCCTGCTGGAACTCCGGCCACGGCGAAGGCTGGGCGCTGTACGCCGAAACCCTGATGAAGGAGCTCGGCTACCACGAGGACCCGGGCAACTACCTGGGCTATCTGGATTCGCAGCGGCTGCGGCTGGCACGCGTGGTCTTGGACATCGGCGTGCACCTGTGTAAGAAGACCCCGGAGGGCACCGGCGTGTGGGACGGCTCCTACGCGAAGTCCTTCCTGCGGGAGAACACCGCCATGGACGACGTGAACCTGCACTTCGAGCTCGAGCGCTACCTCGGGTGGCCGGGGCAGGCCCCGTCGTACGCGCTGGGTCAGCGGCTGTGGCTGGAAACCCGGGAGGAGGCGCTGGCGCAGGGTCAGACGGCGCGTGAGTTCCACGCCAACGCGCTGCGTCTGGGCAGCGTGCCGATGTCGGTGCTGCGCGACGAGGTGCTCGACTGATGTCCCATTACTTGCTGTCGGTCTATCTCGCCCCGGGGGATCGTGCCGCCGGCGGGGACCATTCCCCGCAGGAGGCCGCTCGGAAGGTGGCGTCTTTTGAGCGGGCGCTGAGCGACGCCGGCCAGTTGGTCTACGCGGGGGAGCTCGACGCCCCGGAGACGGCGGTCTACACCAGCGCGGGCGGCCAGCTCGGCGACGGCCCGCTGCACCCCGGGGCCGATCAGGTGGACGGTTTCTGGATCGTCGACGTGCCCACCCGCACCCAGGCCCAGGCGCTGGCGGTGCGCGCGGCGGACGCCTGCGGCAAGTCCGTGGCGCTGCGGCCGGTGCGCCCGCAGTAACTGACCTCAGGTCAGCGAGCGTCGCCCCCGCGGGTGAACAGCCGCAGGATGTGCGGCAGCCACCCGGCGACCAGCAGCACCGCTATCATCCGCACCAGTTGGATGGCGATGACCTCCGGCCCGGCGCCGCCTTCGGCGCCCAGGGCCAGCACCGTTTCCAGCGCGCCCGGGCTGGTGGCCAGATACGCCTCGAAGTAGGTGACGTCCAGCCACAGGGTCAGCGGCCAGGCGACCAGGGCGCAGGCGCCCATCATCACGAAGATGAACGTGAAGGTCATCGGCAGCTGCCGGGAGAAGACCTTCAAGGTGGGCACCGACAGCATGCCGCCGCACACCCAGCCGATGGCGAGAAACGACAAGATCTGCAGCGCCGCGGGCGGGGTCATGGTGTAGCCCTCCGGCAGCAGCAGGGAGATGACCACCGTGAGCAGCAGCGGGCCGAAGACGCTCGGCACCGGGATGCGCAGCACCCGGGCGATCGGCGCGCCGAGCAGGGCCACCAGGACGACGGCGCCGATCATCCACCAGCTGTCCTGCTCCCGGCCGACCGCCGCGGCGCCGTCCCCGGCGGGGGAGGTCAGCAACCCGGCGACCAGCGGCAGCGTCGCGGAGACGGTGAGCAGCCGCAGGTACTGCGTGAGGGAGACATAGCGGACGTCGGCGCCGACGTCTTGGGCGATGGCGGGCATCAGCGACGCCCCGCCGGCCAGCATCGACATGACTCCGCTGGCCTTGTCGATCTCCGGCCGGGCGCGCGCCAGGGACAGCCCCGCGATGAAAGTGACGGCGATGGACACCGCCGCCACCGCCAGGCCGGGCGGCAGGAGGCGGACCAGGTCGCCGAGCGGGACGCCGACCAGGGGCACGGCGGCGAGGATGCCGATGATGCCGCGGCTGAATTGGTAGAAGTGGTCGTTGACCTGGAGTTCTTCCCGGCTGAGCAGGGCCATGGCGCCGGCGCCGATGATCGCCGCCAGGATCCAGGCGGCGGGGACGTGGAAGTAGGACATGGTCCAGCCCAGCCCCAGGGAGACGGGCACCACGATCAGCCAGCGCACTGCGGTTGTCATTGTCATCGACAGGTAACTGTAGCCGTCGGCCACTGGCGCGGGGAAAGGTGTGACATATGCGGGGAGAATTATATATTCAGCTGTGCTTGAATCGTTACCTGGTCGTTGTAGGGCAGAGACGTACCCTTCGAAAAGCAGCATATCCCCAGCTAGGACGGTATGGCGCTAGGCGAACACGGCGCCGCAGACACTTGCTGGCAAGTCATCTAAGCCGGTTATACGGGACGCTCATCTTGTTTGTCAGCGCATTGCCAGAACTGGTGCTTAGATTGGCAAACATGAACATCACACTGCACGGCGTGAACTCTGACACGGTCGACGAAGTCCTAGGAGACGTCGTAGAGACCGCCCGCATGGCGGGTGCCGAAGACATCAACGTGTACGCGGAAGCAGAGGATCTTCCGCTGCTGGCCGCCGCCGCGGCAAAGATCCGGAATCTTCCGGCAGGTTTCCAGCTCCACGAACTGGTCCCGGCGATGGCCTGAGGACTGCAAACGGTAAATAACGACCACTGACTCAACGAGGGGGAGGACACGACGTCCTCCCCCTTTCGCATGCCCGGACTCTGCTACGAGGAAGTTAGCCCGCCAGGTCAGTGACGTCGGTGTTGGCGCCGCACAAGATCACGGCGACCTTCTCCCCGGGTGAAGGGACGTAGCCGGAAGCTCCCTGCACCCCGGCCAGAGCGGCGCCCGCGGCGTATTCCACCGCCAACCGGTGCTCCTCCCAAAGCTTGTGCCGGGCCCGGATGATCTCCGCGTCGGAGACCAACCCCGCCTCGACGTGCTCGGAGTGCGCGGCGGCCACCGCCATGGCGGAAGCCCGCCGCGCGCCGAGTGAATCCGCCGCCACCGAGTCGACCGCCACGTCCACCGGCTCACCAGCGGCCAACCCGGCGTGCAGGGCTCGGCAATATTGTGGTTCGACGGCGACGACCCGAATCCCCCGTTTAGCCGCAGCCGCGGCGACCCCGCTGAACAACCCGCCACCGCCGACCGCGACGACCACCGTGTCCAGCTCCGGGGCCTGGGCGAGGATCTCCGGCAGCACGGTGCCGGCCCCGGCCGCGATCAGCGGGTGGTCGTACGCGTGGGAGACCAGCGCCCCGCTGT
>CALZCR010000126.1 GCA_945631445.1 uncultured Corynebacterium sp.
GGATCTTGTCCTCGATCGCTTCGGCTGCGCTACTGTACCTGTTCTGTTTCAGTGGCTGCGACGTCGTCATCGTTACTGGTGTCCTCACTTGCTACTTGCCAACGGTCCATGTTCCAGCCGATGCCGGCCAGCCCAGTGTGCACCACCACGTTACCCACCGAGTCGTGGATGACGAAGATGCGGGGTTGTGCGGACAACGGCAGCACGGGCAGCTCCTCCCACAGGGCCTGTTCGCTTTCCCGCAGTTGTTCCACGTCGCTCATGGAGACGCTGACCGTGCCGTACTCGCTCATCGGGTCGACGGCGCCGAGGTAGGCGTCGATGGTGCCCTCCTGGGCGGTGGTCTCTCCCCACTGCCCCACGGTCACCCTGCCGAGCTGGTCGATCGTCGAGCCCTCGTCGGCGGCGTCCACGACGGTGATCCCGGCCGGGGCGCAGGATTCGGCGATCGCCTCGACCATGGCGGCCTTGCGTTCGTCCGGGCCCCGGTAACCGATGCGGATCGTCGTGCCCCACAGCCCGCTGGCGGTGGCGACGTCCACACCCGCGTAGTCCTCGGTGACCTCGGCCAAGTGGTCGGCGACCGGTTCATGGTGCTCGACCACGTGCACCGTCACCGGCGGGACCTCGACGCCGGACACGCGGGACGACGCGGCCGCGACGGCCTCCTGGTCGACGCACGCGGCAAACGCCTGCCGCGCCCACTGCTGGCCCAGCACACCGGTCTCCGACATGGTCAATGACTCGGTGAGGGTGCCCACCCCGGTTTCCATCTCATAGGGGTTGGCGGGGTCGTCCCGGTCGACCCAGCCCACGTCAGTGGTGGGCGCGTCGGCGATCTTCAGTGCCCCGGCGTCGACCAGCGCGGCGGAGTCCGCCTCCGCCGGCCACACGACCAGCTTTTCCAGTTCCGCGTCGTCGCCCATGTAGTGCTCGTTGCGCTCCAAGATGACTTCCCCGTCCGGTCCGACATCCCCGACGGTGAAGGGGCCGAAGGAGACCTGGAGGTCCGGGTTGAAGTTTTCCAGGGAAAAGCCTTCTCGCCAGACGCGCGCCACCTCCGCCAGCGCATCGGCGTCTTGGCGGTGCAGGGCGGGGACGAGCTCTGACATGCTGACGCCGGCTTCGCGGGCGATCGCGTGGGCCGGCAGCACGGTGCCCGGGCCGAAGACCTGCCGCCATCTGCCGCCCTCTCCCTGCTGGTAGACGGTGGTGAACTGGCGGTCGCCCAGATCGCAGTCCATGCGGTCGATCTGGTTCATCAGCGGCATGTGGGAGTCGAACAGGTCGTCCATCTGCCCGGCGGTCTGGGCCAGCAGGAAATCGACGCAGGTGACGGGAGTGCCGTCGGAGAAGGCGGCGTCTTCGTTGAGGGTGTAGACGACCTGCCGTTGCGGGCCAGGCAAGGATTGGGCGGACAACAGGTCCGTGTTCGGGATCATCTGCCCGGACGGGCCCGGAACGTATACGGCTGGGTACAACCGGCCAGCGATCAGGTGCGCGTTGACGGAGGCGCCCAGGGAGCTGCCGGCGTTGGTGGTCAGCAACGGTTTGTTGACCTGGTATCCGAAGTGGTCGGTGCTGACGAATTCTGCCTCAGCGTCGCCGTCGGTTCCGCCGGTCTCCTCGGCCGGGCTGCAGGCAGCCAACGTCACGCCGACGGCCGCGAGTAGCCCTACCGCGGCGCGGGCGACCGTGCCCTTCTTCTTGCGTCGAAATGGGTTCACCGCGCGTCCTCCCTGACCTGCGACTGCGCCGTGGGCGATTGCCCAGGTCGACCCAGTTTAACGGCGGTTGGGCCGCCAGGTCGAACTGGAGCCCGGTTGCCCCAGATTCGGGTTCGTCGGCGTCGCCACGGTGCGCTTCGCGGATTCCCCGGAGTCCGCGACCTCGGAGAGATGCCCGGAGACGCCGTCCGCGTTGGCGGGCGTCTCCGCAGCGGCCTCCGTGTCCTCCTGCCCGGAGGTCTCGTCGCGCCCTTCCCGGTAGGCGGTGACGGCGGCGTTGTGCGCCTTGACGTCCTTGCGGCGGTTGACGATGCTGACCAGCAGCGGAGTCGAGAGGAACAGCGACGCGAAAATGCCTTCGACCACGCCGATGAGCTGAATCAGGGCCAGGTCGCGCAAGGTGCCCACGCCCATCAGCCACACCGCCACGATCAGCAACGCGATGATCGGCAACGCGGAGATCACCGAGGTGGACAGCGACCTCATGACGGTCTGGTTGACCGCCAAGTTGGCCTGTTCCCCGTAGGTGCTGCGTCGCGAATCGAGCACGCCGGTGGTGTTTTCTTTGACCTTGTCGAAGACGATGACCGTGTCGTAGATGGAAAACGCCAGCACCGTGAGCAGGCCGATGACCACGGCCGGAGTCACTTCGAGGCTGAACAGGGAGTAAATGCCCGCGATCAGGACCGCGTCGAAAGCCAGTCCCAGCATCGCCGCCAGCGCCATCTCCCGCTGCAGGCGCATGCCGACGTAGAGCGCCGCCAGCGCCAAGAACACGACTAGGGCCAGCAGCATGCGCTCGGTGATCGTGGAGCCCCACGACTCGGAGACGGTGCTGTCGCCGATCGCGTCCGGGGAAGGCTCCCCTTCGGCGTCGAGGGGCTGGTGCTCCTCATAGATGGCCAAGCGGGCGGAGTCGATCTGCTCCTGGGTCAGGTGTGGAGCCTGAATTTCCAGGGTTTCGGAGTCTCCGGAGCCGACGACCTGCGTCAATTCCGGTTCCACACCGGTGGCGTCGACGAAGGTGTCCTCGACCTCTTCCGCGACGAGGTCGCCCGCCTGCATCGACAGTTTCGTGCCGCCCTCAAAATCAATGCCGAGCTCGAAACCGCGCACCGCGATGGACCCGAGGCTGACGAGCATGAGGGCCACGGCGATGGCGTACCAGAGCTTGGAGCGGCCGATGAAGTCGAAGCCGCCGCCCCGGGAGTACAGGCGCTCGGACCAGGAGGCCCGTTGGGTGGTGGTGGAAGTGGACATGGCTTACTTCTCCTCGGCTTCGCTGGAATCAGTGGATGCGGCGGTGGCGACGAGCGTGTCGTCCCGGTCGACGCTCTCCTGCGGCAGCCCCGCGGCTTCGCGTTCTGCGCGGCTGCGCTCGGCGGCGGCGAAGGCCTTGCCCATGCCGTTGACGCCGGGCTGGGAGAAGTACCGGGTGCGCGAGGCCAAGATCATCAACGGGGCGGTGATCAGGAAGGTGACCAGCAGGTCGAAGACTGTGGTCAGGCCCAGGGTGAAGGCGAAGCCCCTGACCTCGCCCACGGCGAGGAAGTAGATGACCACCGCACCGATGAGGGTGACCATGTTGCCTGTGACGATGGTGCGCTTGGCGCGGTCCCAACCGCGGGTGGTCGCCGAGCGGAAGGTCCGTCCGTTTCTGACCTCGTCCTTGATGCGCTCGTAGAGCACCACGAAGGAGTCGGCGGTCGCGCCGATGCCGATGATGATGCCGGCCACGCCCGAGAGGTCGAGCGAGTAGCCGATCCACCGTCCCAGCAGCACCAGCGACCCGTACACCAGGACGCCGGAAGCGACCAGCGTGATCAGCGAGATGAAGCCGAAGACGCGGAAATAGAAGAACACGTAGAGCGCGATCAGCACCAGCCCGACCAGGCCGGCGATCAACGCCACCTGCAGCGCCGCCTGGCCGAGCGTCGCCGGCACCGTTTCCGCGGTGCCGCCCGGCTCGCCGCTCTCGCCGGCGAAGGACAACGGCAGCGCGCCGTAGCGCAGGTTGTTGGCCAGCTCGGTGGCCTCTTCCTGAGTGAACTCGCCGGTGATGGACGTGGCCATGCCCACCGGGGTGGGCGACTGGATCACCGGGGCGGAGATGATCTGGGAGTCCAGCGTGATGGCGATCTGCTGGTTCAGGTAGTCGGTGGTCAGCTCTGCCCAGGTGCGTGAGCCGTTGACCTCGCCGGAGTCGTCGAAGGAGAAGCTGATTTCCATCTGGCCGGTCTGGGAGTTGAAGCCGCCGTTGATGGGGCTGTCCGTGTCGATTTCATTGCCGGTCAGGCGCGGGCCTTCCGGATCAGTGACCCCGGTCAGCAGCGGCGCGGGCTCCAGCAGGTAGACCTGGCCGGTGCCCGGGTCGCAGGTGACCAGCGGAAGCGCCGGGTCGTCGGTGCCGGCCAGCTGGTCCGGGCTGCCGTCGCAGACCAGCAGCGCACTGGCGGCGGCCTGCACCGTCGGGTCGCTCGACTGGCGGTCGGCGCGCAGTATCTCGATGGTCTCATCGCGGCGTTCGCCGGCTTCGAGGGAGTTGGCCGGCTCCGGCAGCGGCTCCGCGTCGATGGTCGGGGCCGAGAGCTCCTCGGCGTCCGGGTCTTCCTGCGCCTGCGTCTGGTTGATGGCGTCGAAGATCTGCTCGACGCTTCCCTGCGCCTGCTCCTGGGTGATCACGCCTTGCTCCACCCACCGGTTGGCCATGTCCTCGAGGACGCCGGGCAACTCCACGGTGTTCGGGACCGCGGGGGACGCGACCGGACGAAACAGCAGCTGTGAGGTCTGGCCGACGGCGCGGGCCTCGGAGGTGTCTTCGCCCGGGACGGTGATGACCAGGGTGTTGCCGTCGACGACGACGTCGGCGCCCGAGACGCCGAGCCCGTTGACGCGGTTTTCCAGAATCACCCGCGCCTGGCTGAGCTGGTCCTGGGTGGGTTCTTCTCCCTGCGGGACGAGGGTCACCCGGGTGCCGCCCTGCAAGTCAATGCCGAGCTTCGGGGTGTTTCCCCCCGGCGTGAAAAAGAGCAGGGCGTAGGTCAGGGCGAGCAAGAGCACGAAAAGCGCGAGCGCTCGTTTCGGCCAGGCCCGCTGTGATGTGCCGTTTCCGGCGCGTCGGGTATCAGCTGACAATGCAGTCTCTCCTCATCGACTGGTTCGGCGCGACGACCTGGGCCACAGAGGCCGGGTGTCTGACTCGCCTGGAAAACAACGCCTGGCCACGCAAATGACGGGCCGGGCCGCGACCGCCCACCTATCTAGGGTGAATTGACACAATGGACGATGTTACGACATCGCTGCCACAGGTGCGGACGCAGCCCGGCTCTCGAAGCGGGTCGGCGGTGCGGGTGTGAAGTTAGCGGAGGTTCTCCGGGTGGGGGTTGTCGCCGTCCTCGGGACGGTTTCCCTCCGGAAACTGGGAATCGCTCCACTGCCCGTAGGTCTCACCGGTGGCGGAGTCGCCTTCGGCCAGGCCAGCGGCGGGGGTCTGCGGATCGGCGATCGGGGCCGGCGGCTCGGCGTGGCGCAGGATGGCCTGCCTCTCGACGGTGACGACGGTGCCGGGGGCGACCTCCAAGTCGATCTCGGTTTCCCGGACCTGGTGGACGGTGCCGTGCAGGCCGGCGCCGGTGACGACCCGGTTACCCGGCTGCAGACCGGCCTGCATGGCCGCCATTTCCTTCTGCCGTTGATTCTGCTTGCGCATCATAAAAAAGGACGGGAGCAGGAACACTGCCAGAAGGACGAGAAGAAAAATGAATTCCATGGGCCCCAAGTGTGCCAGAGACACCCCCGCTCATGTCGAACTGGGCGAGCGGCACGTCATGTGGCCCTACCTGTGGCCCCGGACGGGATCGGTCAGAGCATCCCCAAAGCGTTGTCCGGCGGCGTCAGTCCGAGGTGGCGCCACGCGGCGGCGGTGGCGACGCGGCCGCGTCCGGTACGCGCCATCAGGCCGGCCCGCACCAAGTAGGGCTCGCAGACCTCTTCGACGGTGCCGGGTTCCTCGCCGACCGCGATTGCCAGGGTGTTCACGCCCACGGGGCCGCCGCCGTGGCCACGGATCAAGGAATCCAGCACGGCCCGGTCCAGCCGGTCTAAGCCGAGCTCGTCGACGTCGAAGACCGCCAACGCCCCCTGCGCGCTGGCGAGCGTGATGTGGCCGTCGCCGTTGACCTCGGCGAAGTCGCGCACGCGCCGCAGCAGCCGGTTAGCGATGCGCGGAGTGCCCCGGGAGCGGGAGGCGACCTCGACGGCGGCGTCGTCGTCGATCTCGACGCCGAGGATCCGGGCGGCGCGGCGCACC
>CALZCR010000127.1 GCA_945631445.1 uncultured Corynebacterium sp.
CTTCGGGAAGATCCTTCTTGGTGGCGAAGATTTCCTTCACGCGCGTGCCCAGGTTCTCGTCCACGGAGGACCAGTACCAGTAGCAGCGCTCCTCGACGTCCGGGGAGACGCCGACCATGGCGCCGGTGATGTTGTTCGCCAGCTCTTCCTTCTCCTGGTCGTTCATGACCTCGCGGTAGAGGATGCCCGGCTGGACGAAGTCGCCGTCCTCGGCGTGCTTGACGTAGGTGCCGCGGTAGAGCTCGTCGCCGTGGGTGTTCAGGCCCACCATGGCGTCGTCCGCCTCGCCGTAGTCGTTGGCGTCGCTGAAGTAGTCGCCGTGGTTCGAGGTCACGCCGTCGTCCAGGTAGCCGGCGCCCTTGCCGCGGCCGTTCGGGGTGTACACCGGTGCGTCGGCGGCGTTGTGCTCGTACGCCATCTGCCCCTTGTGGGAGTAGGTGTTCACGTCGCCGTTGACCGGGCGGTTGACCGGCAGCTGACGGTAGTTCGGTCCGATGCGGTAGCGGTGCTGGTCGGCGTAGGCGAAGATGCGGCCCTGCAGCATCTTATCCGGGGAGAAGCCGACGCCCGGGACCAGGTTGGACGGATCCAGGGCGATCTGCTCGATCTGGTTGTGGTAGTTCTCCGGGTTACGGTTGAGCTCGAAGTAACCGACCTTGATGCGCGGGTAGTCCTTCTTGGACCAGATCTTGGTCAGGTCGAAGGGGTTGAAGCGGTAGTCTTCTGCCTCATCCACCGGCATGACCTGCACGTAGACGTCCCACTTGGGGAAGTCGCCGCGCTCGATGGCGTTCCACAGGTCCTCGCGGTGGTAGTCGGCGTTGATTCCGGCCATCTCGGTGGCTTCTGCGTCGGTGAAGTTCTCGACGCCCTGCTGGCTGACGAAGTGGTACTTGATCCAGAAGGCCTCGCCGGCGGCGTTGATCCACTGGAAGGTGTGGGAGCCGTAGCCGTTCATGTGGCGGTTGGTCTTCGGGGTGCCGCGGCCGCCCATCAGGTAGGTGACCTGGTGCGCGGATTCCGGTGCGCGGGTCCAGAAGTCCCACTGCATGTCGGCGGAACGCAGGCCGTTGGCCTCCAGGCGCTTCTGCGAGTGGATGAAGTCCGGGAACTTGATCGCGTCGCGGACGAAGAAGATCGGGGTGTTGTTGCCCACGATGTCGTAGTTGCCGTCCTGGGTGTAGTAGCGCATGGCGAAGCCGTGCACGTCACGCCAGGTGTCCGGGGAGCCGGACTCGCCGGCGACCGTGGAGAAGCGGATGCCCATCGGGGTGACGGTCCCCGGCTGGAAGAGCTTGGCCTTGGTGTACTGGGAGACGTCCTCGGTCACGTGCAGCTCGCCGAAGGCGCCGTGGCCCTTGGCGTGCGGGATGCGGTCCGGGACCATTTCGCGGTTGAAGTGGGCCAGCTTCTCCACGAGGTGGATGTCGTCGAGGATGACCGAACCCTGCTTGCCCTGGGTGATCGAGTGGTTCTCGGACGGGATCGGGGCGCCGTTGTGGCGGGTGGTGTGCTTGTGCGCGGGGTTGCGGCGACCCTGCGACAGAATGTCGTCGATGTTTGCCATGGTGTGTCTCCTTTGGGTTAAGCGAACCCTATCTATCGTGCGTTACTAATAGTCTAGCCCAACTGATAGGTGCCCGCAAGGCCCAGCATAGAGAAGAACGTGACGCCTGGCAGGGGCCTTAGCCCGTGCTTTCTGCCTGCTAACCTCGGTAACCGTGACCAGACATTCCGCGCGTGACGATGAACGCGTCACTGACCTCGCGCTTCGGGCCGGGCGCGGCGACCGCGCAGCGCTCACGGAATTCATCCGCGCGACCCAAGACGACGTCTGGCGTCTGCTCGCCCACCTGGGAGGCCAAGACGTCGCCGACGACCTGACCCAGGAAACCTACCTGCGCGTGATGAGCGCTCTCCCCCGCTTCGCCGCCCGCTCCTCCGCCCGCACCTGGCTGCTGTCCTTGGCCCGGCGCGTCTGGGTGGACAACATCCGCCACGACATGGCCCGGCCGCGCAAGTCCGCCACCGAGTACGAGGACGCCGCCTCCGCCTCCACCGTCGCCGGCGCCGATCCTTCCTCCTGGTCTGCCTGGATCGACGCCCGCTCGCTGATCGACGAGCTGCCCGAGGAGCGTCGCGAAGCGCTGATCCTGACCCAGGTGCTCGGCTACTCCTACGAGGAGGCCGCCAAGATTTCCGACGTCCGCATCGGCACCATCCGCTCCCGTGTCGCCCGGGCCCGCAAAGACCTCATCGCGCAGGAGCAGAAGAAGAACGAGCGCTGACGCCGCCGCGCCGCGGCGTCCGTATTCTGGTGGCGAGCTTCGCCGTCTTCCAGTTAAGTGGGAGGGCACGGACATTCGAATGACAGACCCCGCCCCCTTGACAGAAGGAGACAAGCAGCATGTTCAGAACAGGCCTAGGCATCGCCCTGGCGTTCACCGGTGTGATCGTCGGCGCGGGTTTCGCCTCCGGGCAGGAGGCCCTGCAATTTTTCGTGGCATTCGGGACTTGGGGATTGGCGGGCGCCCTCTTAGCGTCCGTGCTCATGATCGTCAGCGGCGTCGCCATCCTGCAGTTCGGCAGTTATTTCCAGGCCAAGGAGCACACGGCGGTGCTGTCGCGCATCTCGGGCAAAACCATGTCCTGGCTGCTGGACGTCGCGACGGTGGTGACGCTGTTCGCGATCGGCTTCGTCATGTTCGCCGGCGGCGGCTCCAACCTGGAGCAGCAATTCGGGTGGCCGGTGTGGGTCGGCGCGCTGCTCATGCTCGTCTTAGTGCTGGTCACGGGCATGCTGGACGTGAATAAAGTCTCGAAGATCATCGGCGCAGTCACCCCGTTCGTGATCGTGTTCATCGTGTTCGTCACCGTCTGGACACTGTTCACCGCCGACTACGACGTCGCCGGGTTGAACGTCGCCGCCCAGGGGATTCAGACCACCCTGCCGAACTGGTGGATCGCTGCCCTGAACTATGTCGGGCTGTGCGTGATGACGGCGGTGTCCATGGCCGCGGTCATCGGCGGCAACTTCTTGGACACCAAGGCCGCCGGCGTCGGCGGGCTGCTCGGCGGCGTCTTCTTCCTGGTCATGTTGCTTCTGCTGGTCGCCGCGCTCTTCCTCGAGGTGGAGACCGTCGGCGGCGCGGAGTTGCCGGTGCTGGCTCTGATCACTGACATCCACCCGATTTTGGGGCTGCTGATGTCGCTGGTGATCTTCGGCATGATCTACAACACGGCCATCAGCATGTTCTACGCGTTGGGCAAGCGTCTGACCCGCAACCGCCGCGAGTGGTACCGCCCGGTGTTCATCGTCGCCTGCTTGATCGGCTTCGCCCTGTCCTTCGTCGGTTTCAGCGACCTGGTCTCCTACGTCTACCCGGCGCTGGGCTACCTGGGCATCGTCATGATCACGGTGCTGGCTGTGGCGTGGCTGCGCGGCGGGTCGAAGCTACGCGCGGAGGGTCGCCGCCGCGTGCGTGCGAAGGACCTGACCCGCCGCCGCATGGATCCGCGTCTGCGCTTCACCAAGCGCCAGCAGCGCGAGCTGGTCACGCTCACTGCGGCGTCGAACATCCCGGACGAGGAGTTCACGGAACAGATGGCGGACGAGATCCACGAGGAGCTCGAATCCGACCGCGACCTCGACTACGACCGGGAGGACCCTGCCTCCGAGGTCATCTACGTCGACCACTCCGAGCCCCGATCCCGCGCGGAGTACGACGACCGGCCCAAAACCGACTGACCTTATCGACGCCCCCGCGTCGCCCGAGACACAAACATCCCCGGTGAGCCAGCCAAGGCGGCCGGTCACCGGGGATTACCGTGTCTGTCCGGGTTACACGAGCAGTTCTGCGATCTGCACGGTGTTCAGGGCAGCGCCCTTGCGCAGGTTGTCGCCCGCGACGACGAACACCAGGCCCTTGTCGTCGTCGACGGTGGCGTCCTGACGGATGCGGCCGACCAGGGACTCGTCGACGCCGGTGGCGGCGAGCGGGGTGGGCACGTCGACGACCTGGACGCCTGGGGCGTTCTCGAGCAGCTTTTTGGCTTCACCCGGGGTGATCGAGTCGTCGAACTTCGCGTGCACCACCAGCGTGTGGCCGGTGAGCACCGGGATGCGCACGCAGGTGCCCGCGACCTTCAGGTCCGGCAGCCCCAGGATCTTGCGGGACTCGTCGCGCAGCTTCTGCTCCTCGTCGGTTTCGAAGCTGCCGTCGTCGACGAGGTTGCCGGCGATCGGCAGGGCGTTGAAGGCGATCGGGCCGACATACGGGCCCAGGTCCTCCGCCTGCATCTTCGAGCCGTCCTCGACCAGCTCGGCGCGGTCGTCGCCGACTTGGTCGAGCTGGTTGAACAGGGTGTCCACGCCGGCCAGTCCCGAACCGGAGACGGCCTGGTAGCTGGAGATGTGCAGGGCGTTCAGGCCGGCGGCCTTGTGCAGGACGCTGAGCACCGGCATGGCGGCCATGGTGGTGCAGTTCGGGTTGGCGATGATGCCCTTCTCCAGGTCCTTCGACCCCTCCGGGTTGACCTCGGAGACGATCAGCGGGACGGCCGGGTCCTTGCGGTAGGCCGAGGAGTTGTCCACGACGGTCGCGCCGGCGGCGGCGAAGACCGGGGCCCACTCCTTGGAAGTGGAGCCGCCCGCGGAGAACAAGGCGACGTCGACGCCCCGCAGCGACTCTTCACTCTGCTGGGTCAGGTCCTCGACCTCGACGTCTTCGCCGCGGAAGTTCAGCACGGTGCCGGCCGAACGCGGGGAGGAGAAGAAACGGACCTTATCGGCCGGGAAGTCGCGCTTTTCCAGGATGGAACGCATGACGCGGCCGACCTGGCCGGTGGCTCCGACGACTGCAACAGTGGTCATGAAAGATGATCTCCTTATATATATGGGGTGCGCTGAGGTTAACGGCCGGTGCCGGCGTAGACGACGGCGGCGTCGTCGCCGCCGAGCTGGAACTTCTGGTGCAACGCACGGGTCGCTTCGTCCACGTCGTGCTCGCGAATGACGGCGGTGATGCGGATCTCGGAGGTGGTGAACATCTCGATGTTGATGCCCTCGTCGCGCAGGGCTTCGGAGAACTCCGCGGTCACGCCCGGGTGGGACTTCATGCCGGCGCCGACGAGCGAGACCTTGCCGATCTGGTCGTCGTAGCGCACGTTCTTCCACTCCCCCTCGATCTCCATCTTTTTCAGGATCTCCAGGGCGCGGGCGCCGTCGGAACGCGGGCAGGTGAAGGTGATATCAGTGGTGTTGTCGTCCAGCGAAGAAATGTTCTGCAGGACCATGTCGATGTTGATCTCGGCGTCCGCGAGCGCGCGGAACACCTTGGCGGCCTCGCCCGGGGTGTCCTTGACCCCGATGATGGTGATCTTGGCCTCGGACTTGTCGGTGGCGACGCCACTGAGTACTGCTTCTTCCACGGGAATATCCTCCATCGAACCGGCAATCAACGTGCCGGTGTCATTGCTATAAGACGACCGTACCCGCATGGGCACGTTGAACGCACGGGCGTACTCGACGCTGCGCAGGACCAGAATCTTGCTGCCCGAGGCCGCCAGCTCCAGCATTTCCTCGAAGCTGAGCTTGTCCAGCTTCTGCGCGTCGGGGACGATGCGCGGGTCGGCGGTGTACACGCCGTCGACGTCCGAGTAAATCTCGCACACGTCCGCCTTCAGCGCCGCCGCCAGAGCCACTGCCGTGGTGTCGGAACCGCCGCGGCCCAGGGTGGTCACGTCGCGGGTGTCCTTGTTGACGCCCTGGAAACCGGCGACGAGGCAAATTTTACCTTCGTCGAGCGCGTCCTGAATCCGCCCCGGGGTGACGTCGACGATGCGGGCGTTGCCGTGGCGTTCCGTGGTGAGCACGCCGGCCTGGGAACCGGTGAAGGAGTGCGCCTCCGCGCCGAGCGACTCGATGGCCATGGCCACCAGCGAATTCGAGATGCGCTCACCGGCGGTCAACAGCATGTCCATCTCGCGCGCCGGCGGGACGGGGTTGACC
>CALZCR010000128.1 GCA_945631445.1 uncultured Corynebacterium sp.
CGTCGACGCCCTGCTGGGCTGAGATCTCGGCGCTGACCTCCGGCGGGCGCCTGCCCCGGCCACATGGTCGGGGCAGGCGCCCTCACGCGTGCACGTCGGCCTGTCGGGGCAGAGTCCCGGCGGGGCGGAAAACGGGGGAAATGTGACCTGCGACCGGCCGTTGACGAGGTGTGATGATAGCCTTCTGTCTATGTTGCTGAGGGTCGAAGGGAACCAGGACGCGCCGAAACGGGCCCACCGTCGGCGACGGCACTGCGGAACCAACGGTTACACCACGTCCTGGGGCCCGCACCTGTCCGGCCTCGTTCCCTGAGCTGCGCGACTGGAATCCACACATGTCAGTCTCAGTGATCGACCCGTCTCCGCCCGCCCCGCCGCGGCGGCTGCCCGGGTGATCGCGTAAACCTCAAGAACCCGGAATCCGATGTTAATACTCATTCTCGCGTTACTTCTCGCGACGGTGGCGTTGGCTCCGCTGGCGGCCCGCTTGCTCGGGCGCAACGCCGGTTGGGCGTTGTCTGTCCCGTTGCTGGCCAGCGCCGTGCTGGCGGCGGTGACCTACGTGCCGTCGTCAAGCGGGGCGCCGCACACCGAAAGCCTGGCATGGTTGCCCTCTTTGGGGGCGAACCTGACCGTCCGCATCGACGGCCTTTCCCTGGTCTTTCTCATGCTGGTGCTTCTCATCGGCGCCGGCGTGCTGATCTACAGCACCCGCTACCTGGGGAAGGGGCGCCCTTCTTCCTTTTACTTCTACATCAGCGGTTTCGCCGCCGCGATGACGCTGCTCGTGCTCACCGACGACCTCATGGTCTTCTACGTCGCCTGGGAGCTGACCACCTTCTGCTCGTTCTTCCTCATCGCGGACGCGGGGGAGAAGGGGCGCCAACCGGCGATCCGCACCCTGTTGGTCACCGTCTTCGGTGGCCTGCTGCTGCTGACGGCCACCGTCATCATGGCCGTGACCACCTCGTCGATGCGCATCAGCGAGATCCTCGTCGACCCGGTCTGGGCCGACCGCCCCGGACTGACCGCGATCGTCGCCGCGCTTTTGGCCGGCGCGGCGTTCACCAAATCCGCCCAGTTCCCCTTCCAGGCCTGGCTGCCGGACTCCATGGTCGCCATCGCCCCAGTCTCCGCTTACCTGCACGCCGCGGCCATGGTCAAGGCGGGCATCTACCTCATCCTGCGGTACACGCCGATGCTCGGTGAGGTGACCGTCTGGAACGTCCTGCTGATCAGCGTCGGACTGTTCACCGCGCTGTTCGGCGCGATGACCGCGATCCGCCGCGACGACTTAAAGGAACTGCTGGCGTACTCCACGATGAGCCAGCTGGGCCTGCTCGTGGCGGTCGTCGGCATCGGCACCCCCACCGCGGTGGCCGCGGCGATCACCCACACCATCGCCCACGCCGTCTTCAAGGCGGCGCTGTTCATGTCCGTCGGCATCGTCGAACACGAAACCGGCACCCGCAGCTACGCCCAGTTGCGCACGATGCGGCTGAATATGCCGGTGACCAAGGCCATCGTGGTGGTCTCCGCGCTGTCGATGGCCGGCGTCCCGCTGTTCTTCGGCTTCGTCAGCAAGGAATACCTCCTGCAGGCCGGCGTCGCCGCGGAATTCCCGCCGAGTGCCGTGGTCCTCATCGTCGCCGCGATCACCGTGACCTCGATGTTCACCTTCGCCTACTCGCTGCGCTACATCATCGGCGTCTTCGGCGGCACGAAAAAGACCCTCGAAAAGGTCGACGACCCCGTCAGGGTGGGAGAAGCCACCCCGACTTTCTGGCTGGTCCCCGCGCTGCTGTCGATCACCACCATCGTCTTCGGGCTGCTGCCGTGGCTGCTGGAAAACCCCGTCGCCGACGCCTCTTCCGCGGCGGCCGGGCAACCCTACGAACCGGGGCTGGCCCTGTGGCACGGCTTCACCGTCCCGCTGGGCTTGTCCGCGCTCATCATCGCCGTCGGCGCCCTCCTGGTGGCCTACTCCGGACAGGTCGGCCAGGCGTTGCGCACCTACCGGGCCCCGATCCGGGGCGTCGACGCGGTCGAATACCTGCGTCAAGGCACCATCGACCTGGGCGCGGCGCTGGTCACCGGCCCCAGCGGGACGACCTCCATGCGCCGCCACCTGGCGGCCCCGATGATCGGCCTGCTGGTCATCGCCGTGGTCGCGGCGGTGACCCTGACGGACATCCCCGACGTCGTCGCGGACCGCTCACGGCCGTTGGACTGGATCTTCGTGCTCATCGTCGCCCTCGGCGTCGCGGCGGCCGTCTCCGCGAAATCGCGGCTGACCGTCGTCGTGGTGATCAGCATCGCCGGCTTCGGCGTGACCCTCTGGTTCTTCAGCCTCGGCGCCGCAGACGTGGCCACCACCCAGCTGACCGTGGAGATCCTCACCGTGGTCATCCTCGTACTCATCCTGCGCCGCCTGCCGGACCGCTTCACCCCGGACACCCAGGCCGCGAAAGTCAGCTCCATCGCCCTGGCCGTGGCCATGGGCGTGGCGGCGATGCTCGCCGTTCTCGCCCTGACCGGACGTCGCGAGAAGTCGGACGCGGCGGAATACTACCTGCGCGAAGGCGAGAACGTCACCGGCGGCTCGAACATCGTCAACACCATTCTGGTTGAGTTCCGTGCCCTGGATACCCTCGGCGAACTGACCGTCCTGGGTTTCGCCGGCATCGGCATCTACACGCTGCTGAAGTCGCGCCCGTTGCTGCCGGCCCGCCCCACGTTGATGGACGAGGCCTCCCCGGTGCGCAGCGCACTGGCGAACTCCGTGTTCCTGCGCGTGACCACCCGGGTGATCGGCCCGTTGATCATCGTGATCTCCGTGCTGCTGTTCTTCCGCGGACACAACGAAACCGGCGGCGGCTTCGTCGCCGCCCTGGTGGGCGCGGCCGGATTCGGCCTGCTCTACCTATCTGCGCCGACCGACCGCGCGGCGAAGGTCAAGTGGCCGTTCCTGGCCTTGATCGGCGCCGGCGTCGCCGTCGGCGCCGGCACCGGGCTGGTCGGTTACCTGGCGGGCTCTTTCCTCGAGCCGATCCAGTTCGAGGTCTTCGGCCTGGCTCAGACGACTTCCCTGGTCTTCGACCTCGGCGTGTACCTGGCGGTGGTGGGCATGGTGCTTACCGCCATCAACATGTTAGGCGGAGTCCAGGACCCCGGTTCCCCGGACGCGCCGCTGGAGCGCGAGCCGGAAGACCATGAACCCGATCCGTTGGACACGGCGCCGGTCTCCGGCGGCACCACCGCGGCCACCGCGTCCACAGTCTCCGGCACAGAAGGGATTGACCGATGACACTCGCACTCGCAGTGGGACTGCTGGTCGGCGGCGGCGTGTACCTGATGATGCGCCGCGACATGCTGCGCATCGCCATGGGATTCACGCTGCTCAGCCACGGCGTCAACCTGATGCTCATTTCCGCCGGCGGCACCGCCTGGCGCGACGAACCCTTCGGCGCCCACACGGACACGGCCACGGCGGCAGACCCGCTGCCGCAGGCTTTCGTCCTCACCGCCATCGTGATCTCGTTTTCCATCTCGGTGCTGCTGTTCGTCACCGCGGCCGTGGGCCGACGCAACGACAACACCCGCCCCGAGATCGACGAGCAAGACGGCGAACCCGCCCGTGACGCCGCTGCGGAGGTGAAGCACTGATGGACGCCGGACTATCCCATGACACGATCGGCGCGATGTTGGCGCTGTTCGTCGCCGTGCCGCTGCTGGCGGCCGGCCTGCTGGTCATCTTCCGCAAAGTCTTCTGGCTGCAGACGGTCGTCTTGTTCACCGTCCTCGGCGCGTCGCTGGCGGGGGCGATCGTCCTCATCGCCGAACTCGCCGGCGGGGAGGTCATCGCCCACGGAGTCGGCGACTTCGCCTTCGGGGTGGCGATCCCCTTCGCGGCCGACATGTTCACCGCGCTGATGCTGACCACCACCGCGATCCTCGCGCTGCTCAGCGCCTGGTTCGCCGCCGCCTCCGGGTACCTGCGCGAGCCTTTCTTCGCGCCCATGGTGCTGGTGCTCATGACCGGCGTGTACGGGGCGTTGCTGACCGCGGACGCGTTCAACTTCTTCGTCTTCATCGAGGTCATGCTGCTGCCGTCCTACGGCCTGTACGCCACCACGATCCATCGCCGCGGCGGGGACCTCATGCTGGGCGGCATGCGCCTGTACATCGCCGCCAACCTCTTGGCGTCGACGACGCTGCTGGCCGGCGTCGGCTTGGTCTACGCCACCGCCGGCACGGTCAACCTCGGCCAGCTGGCGGGCGCCGCCTCCGAGGACCCGATGGTGGCGATCGCCATGAGCATCGTGCTGCTGGCGATGCTGACGAAGGCGGCCGTCGTGCCCGTCCACAGCTGGCTGGCGCGGACCTACGCCTACACCTCGCCCGCGATGACGGCCCTGATCTCCGGGCTGCACACCAAGGTGGCGGTCTACGCGATCTACCGCTTCTACGCGGTGGTCTTCGACGGCGACACCCGCTTCCTGTGGATCCTGGTCGCCCTGTTCACCGCGACGATGCTCATCGGCGTGCTGGGCGCGGTGGGGGAGAAGACCACCCGCTCGATCCTGGTGTTCCACATGATCAGCCAGCTCGGCTACATCCTCATGGGCGTCGCGCTGTTCACGGAGCTGGGCCTGACCGCGGGCATCTTCTACCTGGTGCACCACATGCTGGTCAAGGCGTCGCTGTTCCTGTCCACCGGCGCCGTCGAGGTCAAATACGGCACCGGTGAACTGGACAAGGTCACCGACATCGCCCGCCGGGAGCCGCTCATCGCGGTGTCCTTCTTCGCGGCCGCGTTGTCGCTGGCGGGCATCCCGCCGTTCTCCGGCTTCGTGGCCAAGTTCTCCCTCATGCTGGGCACCTTCGAGGCCGGCCGCTACATCGCGCTGGCGGTCATGGTCATCGTCAGCCTGATCACGCTGCTGTCGATGCTCAAGATCTGGAACGGCATGTTCTGGGGCGATCCGAAGACCCCGGCCCCGGACCCGGCCGCCGGGCAAGACCCGGACGGCGAGGGCGCCACCTTAGGCGGCGGCGTCGCGCTGGTGACCCGCACCGAAGAAACCCGCACCGAGGAAGCGACCAGCACCGTGCCGCGCCGGCGCATCAGCCTGTGGTTGGCGGCCCCGGCGGCCATCCTCGCGCTGTTGACCCTGGCGATCGGGCTCGGCGGAGAAGTCCTGCTCGGCTGGGCGGAAACCGCCGCCCATGGCCTGATGGACACCACCGGCTACGTGGAGGCGGTGAGCAACTCCTAATGACGAACATACTTTCCTGGCCGTTCCGCGTGATCGGATTCTGGCTCTGGTACCTCAAAGAATTCCTGACCTCGAACATGTCGGTGCTCAAAGACATCGTCACGCCCGGACACCTGTCGACGCCCGGCATCGCGCGCTACGAGTGCCGCAGCCTGACCGACGGCTACTACACGCTGTTCGCGGCGTTGGTGACCGTCACCCCGGGCACGCTGGTCGTCGGCGCGGCGGAGACCACCGACGAGGGCGTGCGCGTCATGTACGTCCACGGCATGTACAACGAATCGGCCGACGAGCTGCGCGCAGACCTCCGCGACATGGAGGAACGCATGCTCAAAGGGCTGATGCTGCAGCCGAAGTTCAACGAAGGAGCGCAATGACAGTCATCAACATCGCGATCGTCATCATCGGCCTGACGGCGCTGCCCGGCGCCTACCGGATGCTGATGGGCCCGACCCGGGCCGACCGGGTATCCGCCGCCGACTTCCTGCTGTTCATCCTGGTGGCGCTGCTGGCGCTGGTCGGCGTGTCCAAGGCCAGCGGCTTCACCTTCGACCTGGTGTTCGTCGCGGCGCTCGTGGGCTTTCTCAGCGCGGTCT
>CALZCR010000129.1 GCA_945631445.1 uncultured Corynebacterium sp.
ATCGTGATCGTCGACCTCCTCAGCGGCGCCGTCATCACCGCCGGCGTCGTGTTCTTCACCGCCGGAACAATCGGCCTCATCCGCTTTCCTGACACCCGTAGTCGGCTACACGCCCTGACCAAGGCAGACAACCTCGGCCTCAGTCTGGTGCTGCTCGGGGTGGCGCTGTAGATCGGCTCTGCAGCCACGGCAGTGCTGCTGATCACCTGGGTCCTGGTGCTGGGGCGGCGTCTGTCTCCGCCCAGACGCTGGCGGGCGTCGGCACGCTGGGCGCCCACGAGGCCGAGACCGCTCAGCGAGGCCTGGAGCGCACCGAGACGACGCAGCGTTCCTGGCCGAACACCGGCACGGCCACGCTGTTGGTGCTCGGGGCCGGCGTGCTGTGTTCCTGCTGAGTGGGGGTCGGGTCATGAGGTGGTTGACGGCCATCGTGCTGCGCGCCCTGCTGTCGACGGTGGCGTGGGTCTCCCTCTCCGGCTGGGACGCCGACTACGCCGCGTACGGTCTGCTCAGCGTCGGCGCCGCCACCGCGGTGAGCCTGGCGCTTCTCCCGCCGGCACGAGAAGGCGTGCGCGGTCTGGCCGCGCGGGCGTGGCGGGCGGTGCGGCGTACCCCGGACATCGCGCCGGAGGTCGTCTCCGCGCCCTTCCTGTTGCCGGCGGGGCCTGGCCGGGACATGGCGATGCTGCTGATGAACCTCATGCCCGGCACCATGGTGCAGCGGGCGGGCAGCGACGGAGTGCAGCTGCACACCCTGGCGCTGGAGCTGGGGCCCGTCGAACAGTGGGAGCAGCTGCAGTGGCGGGTCGCCCGGGCCTACGGGGTCAGCCCCACGCCTGGCGCCGCAGAGCCTTAAAGCTCCGCCGCACACCGCTGAGGGGATCGGTGAACGCCAGCTCTCGGGAAATCAGGTGCAGCGGGACCCCCAGATCTTCGTCCTCGGCGGGGTGGATGACCGGGTAGATCCCGTCGCCCAGGATGGGCACGCCCGCGGCCCACATGTGCAGTCGCAACTGGTGGGTGCGGCCCGTCTCCGGGCGCAAGCGGTAGCGGGCCTGGCGGGGGCGGGGCCCGTGAACGGCTTCGATCTTCGCCTGTTCAGACTCTGACAGCGGGGTGACGTCGTCGAGGACCGTGAAGGCGTTGGCTTCGCCCGCGACGATGCTGCCTTGGATCTCCCCGTGAACTTTATGCAGGCGCGAGGCCCAGCGCAGCGGGGCGGCTTCGGCGAGCGCGGGGTCGTGGTCGGCGATCGCCTCGTAGACTTTCTCCACTTTCCGTTCCGCGAACAGGCTTTGGTACGCGCCGCGCACCTCCCGGCGTTTGGTGAAGACCAAGACGCCGGAGGTCTGCCGGTCGAGGCGGTGGGCGGGCACCAGATCATTGTTGCCGGTGGCCCGACGCAGTCGCACCGTGGCGGTCTCGGTGATGTGGCGGGCGCGCGGCATCGTCGCCAGGAAGGGCGGTTTATCCACCACCAGCAGCGCGTCGTCTTCCTCGATGATCTTGATCTCGTAGGGCACCGGGGTTTCCGGGGCGGGCATGCGGTAAAACCACACGTCTTGGCCGGCGGGGACCAGCGAGTCCGGGCGCAGGGGAGTGCCGTCGCGCAGGACCACTTCACCGTCGTCGAAGCGGGCGCGCAGGGCGTCGGCGTCGTCGGCGGGGTGGCGGTGGCGCTGGGTGGAGATCAACGTGCGCAGAAACTCCCCCGCGCTGACCGGGGCATGACCGTCGGGCACCCGGGCCCGGGTGGGGTTGAGCCCGTCCCGGATCGGCAAGGGTTCCCGGCGACGGCGGGAGTGTATTAATCTGTCTGACATGAACTTTGACGATATCTTGAACGCCGCCGCCGAGTTCTCATCGGAGGGCGTGGGGGCGATGCTGCTGGAGGCCGCCATCTTCCTGTACGAACTGCTGTACCCGGCCAACGCCGGCCCCGCCGGACCCGTCGACGTGCCGGCCTAAAATATTTTGACATCACTGGTAGTAACCAGTCCCGAGGCAGGTCTTAACCGGCTACACTGGGAAGTGTAAAGGAAACCCAGGGTCTTGGCGGCCCGGACGTTTCCACGCGCACCCGGATTGAAAGGGCAACGCCATGACCACTCACGAAGACATTGTTGTCGTAGCCGTCGACGGTTCGAAGGCCTCTGCGAACGCAGTGCGCTGGGCCGCGAACACCGCGAACAAGCGCGGCATCCCGCTGCAGCTCGCGACGAGCTACACCATGCCGCAGTTCCTGTACGCGGAGGGCATGGTCCCCCCGCAGGAGCTGTTTGATGACCTGCAGAACGAGGCCATGGGCAAGATCGACGAAGCCCGTCGCATCGCGCATGAGACCGCCCCAGAAATCAAGATCGGCCACACCATCGTCGAAGGTTCCCCCATCGACATGCTGCTGGAGATCTCCAAGACCGCGACCATGATCGTCATGGGCTCGCGCGGCCTCGGCGGCCTCTCCGGCATGGTCATGGGCTCTGTCTCCGCCGCCGTGGTCTCCCACGCCGAGTGCCCGGTCGTCGTCGTCCGCGAAGACAACGAGCTGGACGAGACCACCAAGTACGGCCCGGTCGTGGTGGGCGTGGACGGCTCTGACGTCTCCCAGCAGGCCACGGAGGTGGCTTTCGCCGAGGCCGACGCCCGCGGCTCCGAACTGGTCGCCGTGCACACCTGGATGGACATGCAGATGCAGTCCTCCCTGGCGGGCGTGACCGCCGCGCAGGCGGACTGGAATGAAATCGAGCAGCAGCAGATCGGCCTGCTGGAGAAGCGCCTCCAGCCGCTCGTCGAGAAGTACCCGAACGTGCCGGTGAAGAAGGTCATCACCCGCGACCGCCCGGTCCGCGCCCTGGCGGAGCAGTCCGAGGGTTCGCAGCTGCTGGTCGTCGGCTCCCACGGCCGCGGCGGCTTTAAGGGCATGCTGATCGGCTCCACCTCCCGCGCACTGCTGCAGTCCGCGCCCTCGCCGTTGATGGTGGTCCGCCCGGGCGTCACCGTCTAAGACTGGCCAGAGGTTCTTTCCCCGAACCCCGCAGAACCCGTCCTCTCTTTCAGTATCGGAAAGAGAGGACGGGTTTATTGCGTTTGCGTCTCAATGTCTCCGCAGCCCGACCCGGGCCGCGGATTTCTTATATAAAGGGGACATAACCCTGAAGCGCCTGAATAAAGAAACGAGGATAATACACGTGACTCTTTCATTGGGATGGATTGCTTGGATCGTCATCGGCGGTCTGGCTGGCTGGATCGCCTCCATGATCAAGGGAACCAACGCACAAATGGGACTACTGGCCAATATCGTCGTCGGCGTCATCGGCGGCCTGCTCGGTGGTTGGCTATTGGCCCTGGTCGGTTTCAACGTCGAGGGCTGGGGATGGATACTGAGCTTCTTCACCTGCCTCTTGGGCGCGGTGATCTTGCTGTCGATCGTCAACGCCATCCGCCGCTGACCCTGTCCGCGGCCTCTCTTCCCGCCCGCCGGTCCCCTCGCTGCTGCGAGGGGCCGCGGGCGGTTTTCCATTCTGTCTGCTCCGCTCGCCCCGGCGGGTTAGTCTGAACGTACCGGTTTGTCTATATTGGAGTGGAGACTTCTTCTCCCCGCGACGACCGCCAACGCCCAGGGGAGAACCCCGAGCGGAGAGGACGTAGCCGAAATGGCATCAGACACAGCCAAGAAAAAGACGACGAGCCGACGTCGAAACCGCCCGAGCCCACGGCAGCGGCTCCTGGCGTCCGCCACCAACCTCTTCACCACCGAAGGGATCCGGGTCATCGGCATCGACCGCATCCTGCGGGAAGCGGACGTGGCCAAAGCGTCCCTGTATTCCCTCTTCGGATCCAAAGACGCCCTCGTCGCCGCCTACCTCCAGGAACTGGACGAAAAGTACCGGGCCGAATGGGCCGAGCGCACCCAGGACATGGCGAATCTCGACGACAAGGTGCTCGCCTTCTTCGACATGGCGATCGACAAGGAGCCGGAACAGAACTTCCGCGGCTCGCACTTCCTCAACGCCGCCAACGAATACCCGAAACCGGAGAACGACGGCGAACGCGCCATCGTCGCCGCCTGCCTGGACCACCGCACGTGGATGCACACCACGATGACGCAGCTGCTCAGCGAAAAGAACGGCTACCCCTCCGCCACCCAGTCCGACCAGCTGTTGATCTTCCTCGACGGCGGCCAAGCCGGCGCCCGCCTGCTGCGCGACGTCGGCCCGCTGAAAACCGGCCGCGACCTGGCGCGGCAGATGCTCGCCGAACCGCCCGCCGACTACTCGATCTGACCTTTCTCGTCCCCGCCACCGTCGTCTCGCCCGTCAGTCTGCTCCTGCTGGCGGGCCTTTTTCTTTTCTTCGTTGCGTTGACGACGCCGCTCATTGCGGGCCCTCGCCTGGGCGCTCGTGCGTTCCCGGCGAGCCTTCTTCTCCTCCGCCGCGGCGTCCTTGCGCCGCCGCAGGAAGTCATCGACCTCTGCCCGGATGGCCGTGGCCTCCTCCGGGGCGGCGCGCCGGGCGTCGCGCCGGCGTTGCTTGACCCACTCCTTCTCCGCTTTTTCCTCGTCCCGGGCGGCATAGAAAGTCGCGCGGGCAGTCTCCCGGAGCTCGCGGTGTTCCTCCTGCTGCGGCCACTTGCGGGCCACCACCGCGTTGATGACGACCGTCTGCCCCAGCGTCCAGAGGTTATTGCAGAACCAGTAGAAGATCAGAGCCACCGGAATCGGCCCGAACAGGCCCAGCATCAGCAACAACACCGGGACGAGCGCCGAGATCGCCACGAGAAACTTGAACGTGCCTCGGGCGGCGCCGGACGACCAGTCCAGCGTCCGCCAGCTCCACAGCAGGCCGAGGATGAGGTTCAACGTGGTGAACACGATCGCGGCCAGCAGGAACGGGACGACGAAGGAGCGCACCTCTGCCGTGGTGGTGCCCAACTCCAGCAGCCGCTCATCAGACATGGCCAGGTAGGCCTGCACCGGCTGGCCGCCGATCTCCGCCTGGAGAAACGAGTCGATGTCAGACAGCGACAACACTCCGATGGGGGCGTCGGCCTCTGCCCGGGAATCCGGCCGGGCCATCCACAGCAGCATGCGGTAGAGGCCGAGAAAGACCGGCAGCTGGATCAGCGCGGGCACGCAACCCGCGGCGACGCTGTAATTGTACTTTTCCTGCAACTCCTTCTTGGCGTCGTCGAACGCGTGCACGTCGTCCGGATCGGTGGAGTCGCCGTAACGTTCCTGCAATTTCGCCAGCTCCGGGCGCATCAGGACGGAGGCGCGGCCGGAACGCTTCATGACCCAGGTGAACGGGGCGATCAGGGCGCGCACCGTGATCACCAGGCCGACGATGGACACGACCCAGGCCGTGGACTCCTCCATGCCGAACACGTCGTGCAGCATCAGGTGCCACAGTTTCATCACGGCGGAAACCGGGTAGACGAAGATTTCCAGCAAAGGTGTCCCTCTTCTTCAGGCAGAGCCGACGGCAGACAAATACGGTCTTGATGGTACGTGTCGTGTGGGGCAGGCCGCGCAATCGGCGTGGTCCGGCTTCCCGCGATGACTCTGAGCCGGGCCGTCCGCTGGGTAGGCTCAAGCCCATGAGTTCCCCGGTAAAGGAGTCCTCCCCGACGTCTGACGAGTTCATTCTCAACGAGACGGCGATGCAGCAGGGCATCCACAGCCTCACGCTGATGCTGCTGGCCATCACGGTCGCCTCCTCCTTCGCCCTCGAGTTCCTCGACGCGGCGATCAACCTGTTGCTGGTGGCGGTCTTCGCGGTGTTCTACTTCGTCGGCTTCGACAGCCTGGACAAGTGGGGCGAGCTGTGGCGCCAAATGTGGGTCGTGGCGATGAC
>CALZCR010000130.1 GCA_945631445.1 uncultured Corynebacterium sp.
CCTGCCCAGCGAGGACGGGGAGGTGGACGACGAGGTCGACGCCTTCGCCGAGGATGTTGAGGTGGGCGTCGGTGATCAGTGCCGCGACTTCGACGATGACGTGCTTGTCCACGTCCAGGCCGGTCATTTCGAGGTCGATCCAGACGAGGCGGTCGTCTTTGGCGGGCGTGTCCGGGGTCATTTTGTGGGTCCTTCTGGGTTGTGTCGCATTGATGATCCCACCTTATCGGAGCGGGTGGGCTCCGCTGGCGGCTCACACGCGGGGCCCGCGCGGGCACTAAATGCGCCGTGGCGAATCCGCCACAGCCACTACAGGTAGTGTGTACTACCTATCTCTGCGATATGAGTAGACGATCACCGTCCGCTACAGTTCTTGGTACTCCCAATTACCTCCGTGTAATTACGCGCCCGCCCTGACCTGAAGAAAAGGATCCGCCATGACCGCCCCCGCCGCTTCCGCCGTCGTCTCCCCAGCTACCGAGGACCTCGCCCGCACGATCGCCGTGCGCAAGAAAGACGGGCGCACCGTGGCGTATCGCCCGCGCAAGATCCTCAACGACCTGAACTCCGCCGAGCGCGTCTTCGGCGTGGAGTTCCACGCCTCAAAGGCCCAGCTCGTCGAGACGGTCACTCGGCGCGCGGCGGAGCACCGCACGATCGACAGCGCGGAGCTCTTTCGCATCGTGGAAGACGTGTTGGCGCAGTCCCCGGCGGTGCTGGCCGCCTTCCGGGAGTACAAGCGTCGGCAAGACGAGTTGATCGCCGGGTCCACGGACGTGGCGCACGCGATCGCCCGCGTGGTGGAGGGCGACGCGAAGGTGCTGGCGGAAAACGGCAACAAAGACGCGCGCACCTTCACCACCCAGCGCGAGATCCTCGCGGGCTCGGTGACCAAGGCCAAGGGGCTGCAGATGTTGCCGGCGGACGTCCGGCGCGCGCACATCAAGGGGTTGATCCACGTCCACGACCTGGACCGCTCCCCGTTTGCGGCGATGCCGAACTGTTCGCTGCCGGATTTCGAGTACCTGCTGAGCAACGGTTTCGTCCTGGGCAACGCGCGGATCGAGCCTCCGCGCTCCATCGGGGTGGCGGCGACGTTGCTGGTGCAGTTGCTCGGCGCGATCAGCGGGGAGCAATACGGCGGCATTTCGATCCACGAGATCGACAGGCTGCTCGAGCCTTACGCGGAGAAGACCCTGGCGAAGAACCGGGCGCTGTTTCACGACGCCGGGTCGTCGGGCGCCGAGGAGCGCGCCAAGGCCAAGACGGTCAAAGACATCTACGACGCCATGCAGGCCTTCGAATACCAGGTCAACACCTTGACCACCGCGGCGGCGCAGACCCCGTTCACCTCCATCTCCTTAGGCATGGGCACCTCCTGGTGCGCGCGCGAAATCCAGAAGGCGATCCTCGCGGTCCGGGAGAAGGGCATGAGCGGGGAGACCGCCATCTTCCCGAAGATCCTTTTCTTCGTCGACGAAGGCGTCAACCTCGCGCCGGGCGATCCGAACTACGACGTCAAGCAGGACGCGATGCGCTGTTCCATGCGCCGCATCTACCCGGACTTGATCTCCGTGCCGCGCATCCGGGAAGAAAAGGGCGGGCAGCTGATCACCCCGATGGGCTGCCGCTCTTTCCTGCACCCGTGGACCAACGCCGCCGGCGAGCAGGAACTGGTCGGCCGCAACAACCTGGGCGTGGTCTCGATCAACCTGCCGCGCATCGCGATCGCCGCCGAAGGATCCCTCGCGGACTTCTTCGCCGGCCTGGACGAGGCCATGGACCTGACGGTGCGCGCGTTGCAGATCCGCGAGGACGTCGTGCTCTCCGCCGACCTGGACAACGCGCCGGTGATGTACACCCAGGGCGGCATGGGCGATCCGGCCGGTAAAACCAGCGTGCGCGACTTCTACACCGGCGACAACCACAAACGCTCCTCGATCTCGATGGGCTATATCGGCGTGCACAACGCCATGGTCGCGCTGACGGGGCAGCAGCGCTGGCACGACGACGCCGAGCATCGCGCCTTGTCACGTCGCATCCTGGAGCGCATGAACGCGCGGGTCGACGCGGCCCAGGTGGACTTCCACGCCCGCCTGTCCGTCTACGCCACGCCGTCGGAATCCCTGTGCGACCGCTTCGCCGAACTCGACCGCGCCCGCTTCGGGGAGATCGCCGGCGTCAACGACACCGAGTACTACGAAAACTCCTTCCACTTCCCGAGCCACCTGGACACCAACCCGGTGGCCAAGATCCGCTTCGAAGCCGAGTACATGCCCCTGACCCCGGGCGGATTCATGTACTACGTCGAGGCGCCGAACCTGCTGGGCAACCCCGCCGCCTTCGAGGCCATCTGGGACGAGGCCTTCGACCACGTCGGCTACTTCGGGATCAACTCACCGGTGGACGAGTGTTTCGCCTGCGGCTTCGAGGGCGAGTTCCGCTGCGACGCCGACGGCTACGTGTGCCCCGGCTGCGGCAACCGCGACGAGGCCCAGGCCTCGGTCACCCGCCGGCTGTGCGGCTACCTCGGCTCGCCGATGAAACGCCCCGTGGTCGCCGGCAAACAGTCCGAGATCAACGCCCGCGTCAAGCACATGTAGAAGGAGACCGCCCCATGTACCGCGCGCCGAACACTTCCGCCGAACGCTTGACGACGATCGCCCGTGCCGATCAGCGCTCCCGCACCTGGGCGCAGACCGAGGTGCTGCGCATCGCCGACTACAAGCCCTTCCAAGTCCTCGACGGCGAGGGCCTGCGCTGCTCGCTCTACGTCTCGTACTGCCCGTTTCGCTGCCTCGGCTGCTACAACAAAGCCGCGCAGAAGAAGAACTACGGGTTCGCCTACACCGCGGAGCTGGAGGAACGCATCCTCCAGGATCTTTCCCAGCCGCACGTGGCCGGCCTGACGCTGGTCGGCGGCGAACCCTTCCTCTCCGCGAAGCACCTGCTTGCCCTGGTGCGCCGCATCCGCGCGGAGGTGCCCGGCGCAACCATCTGGTCCTACTCCGGCTACACCTGGGAGACCCTGCAGAGCTTCACCGACGAACGCCGCGATCTGCTGCGCGAGCTGGACGTGCTCATCGACGGCCAGTTCATCGCCGAAGAACGCGACGAGGCCTGCGTGCCGACGTTCGCCGGCTCCGCCAACCAGCGCCTCATCGACGTGCCCGTCTCCCTGGCCGACGGCGTCGTCGTGGCCTACGCACAGGCGGTGGTGTAGGGAGAGACCGGTCGGTAGTCTGAAAATATGATCATAGTGATAGCGGCAGTCGGCCTCATCCTGCTCGCCTTTTGGGTGTGGGCCGCCCTGGTGGCGCACCGGTGGAAGAAGACCGCCGACGAACTCGAACAGCGTTCCTGGCCGACCCGCAAATTCGACGCCAGCATCGACTCCGATCCCCACCGGCTGGCCGTGGCCACCGGCGGGCGCTCCGGGTTGCTGACGGTCCTGCTCGTCCAGGCTCGCCGCCAGGGGCTGCTCGACGTCGGCGACCGCGGCCTCGAAGCCGCCGCACCCCTGCGGTCAGACTCCTCCGACCTCGTCGAACGCGTCGCCGCCGAAGCCACCTCCGAGGCTCCCGAAGCGGCGCTGCGGGACCCGTCCTCCGCGCTGTGGGAGGCCTCGCGAAAAACCGCGGGACGGCTCCAACACGGCGGGTTGTGGCGCAGCGACGAAGAATACGAGGCCTACCGGCCGCTGCGCGAAGCGGACCAGTCTTTCGTCGGCACCAAGCAGTGGACCTACGTGGCGACCTTCATCCTCTTATTCCTCCTGCTCGGCTATGAAGCCTTCACCGGCGAACCAATGCTGTCGGTGATCATCTTCGCCCTCGTGCCCTGGCCGCTGGCCTACTCCTGGTGGGTGGCCTCCAAAGTCCAGCGCGTCGCCTACCGCCTGGTCACCGACGCCGGTTACGGCTACCGGCGTACCCTCTACATCCGCAATGCCGAGCAAAAGCTGCGCGACACTTATGCCGAGCGCTACATCAAAGACTTGGACCCGAGGATCAAGAAGCTGCTGACCCGCCCGCTGAAGCTCTCCGACTTCGACCTGCGGGTGGCGCTATTTGGCACGCTCGCGCTGAAAGAGGACAAGGCTTTTCAGCGGCAGGTCAAGAGGCTCGGCGATTCCGTGAAGTCCGCCTCCGCCGCCGCCTCCCGCCACGGAGAGAGGGACAGCGGCGTCGACGTGATGCTCAACGACTACGCGCGCTTCGGCGACGGCGTCCAGCGCGACGAGATCACCGCCACCGCGAACCTGGACAAGAAGGTCTAGGTGGCGGGGCCTGGGGCTGTTGCCCCATAGGCCTTACCCCATAGGCCGCGTTTTTCCCTCGAAATCCCCTCTTTTCGGAGCCCTATGGGGCAAGGCCTATGGGGTAACAGTGCGGTGGGCCCGGCGCGCCAGCGCCCGCGCGACCAGCTCCACCATCGGGACGCTACCGTCTGCCGTCGGAATCATCTCCGCGTGCCCGATCCGCAGCACCGTGTACCCGAGGTTCTGCAGCGCCTTTTCCCGCTGCCGCTCTTCCCGCAGGACCTGGTCGGTGGGCTTGCCGTACGTGACGCCGTCGTATTTGACCTGGCCGTCCACCTCGATGACCAACCACTCATCCAGAAGCAGGTCGACCCGGATCTGCCGCCCGCCCGCTGTTATGCGAGCCTGGGTGCGTACCTTCTTTACCCCGGGCAGCTCCGCCAGGCGGAGCAGCGCACGGGCCTGCGACTCCTTGGGACTCTCGGACTTCTCGTCGCACAGCTGCACCGCCCGCCGGTACTTTGCGATTCCGTGCACCCGCAGCCGTTCCCCCGCAGCGAGAAGCCGCTGCACGCTCAGACCGGGAAAGCGCCGCAGCGCGGAGTCAATCGCGACGATTCCTTCGACCACCCCGTGACGGCGGGCGATATCGACCAGGGTGCGCTCGACGCCGGTGACGCGAAGACCACCCACCACCAGCACCTCGGAGCGAGGCACCCGGCTGCCGTAGTAGCGCGTGCGGGGCGCCCGCTGAGACTTCGGGGGCGTTCGGTCGCTGTCCACATAACCGAGTTCGACGGTGTCGTCCCAGCTGAGCACCTCGATTCCGAGAACGCGGGCGGCCGACAGCGAACACAAGACCGCCCGGTCGGCGGCCAGCCCGAAGGCCCGGGCCCGGACTTCGGCCTGCCGCCACGGAGGCAGCTTCCGGTAGGCGACGGCGTCGACGGCGATTTCCGGGGCGAGCGGCAGCAGCGCGCCGTCGGTAAGTCGGGCGCGGGTGGCGGTGTCGTAGCTGGTCAGACGGCGCAGGTCGGTGAACATGCGGCCCAGCGTGGCAGGCCCAGCCACGCCGGGGCGCACCGCCGACGCACACCTGTGGATGGTCCCCGTCCATCCACAGGAATGACCGCCTAGCTCATCTTCGAGTAGAACCACCCCATCAGCGGTGAGAGCAACCCGCTGGGGGCGTAGGTGGAGATGAAGTCCATGCCCTTGGACAGCGGGCCGGGCACCACGCGGCGCCGGTTGTCGGACAGCGCCTCCAGGGTTTCCTCGGCGCAGGATTCGTAGGTGGTCCAGAGGAAATCGGGGACGACTTTGTCCACGATGGATTTCTCGGCCTCCGGGATCGTCGCTTCGCGCACGGGGCCGGGCGCCAGCAGGGTGCAGTGCACGCCGGTGTTTTTCAGCTCGTAGTGCAACGCCTCGGTGAAGGTGTTGACCCCGGCCTTGGTGCCCACGTAGGTGGCGTTATTGGGGATCGGCACGTTGCCGGCCGCGGAGCCGACGTTGCAGATCGCGCCTTCGCCGCGCGGAACCATCTGGTCGACGGCGAGCCTGGTCAA
>CALZCR010000131.1 GCA_945631445.1 uncultured Corynebacterium sp.
GCTGGTCGTGGCGCAGGAGGGCGTCTCCAAGGACGAGGCCCTGGCGCTGCTGAGCGAGCACAAGATCGAGAAGCTCCCGATCATCGATTCCGCCGGCAAGCTCACCGGCCTGATCACCGTCAAGGACTTCGTCAAGACGGAGCAGTTCCCGAACTCTTCCAAGGACTCCACGGGACGCCTGCTGGTGGCGGCGGGCATCGGCACCGGCGCCGACTCCTACGAGCGCGCCGGCCAGCTGGTCGACGCCGGCGTGGACGTGCTCGTCGTGGATTCCGCCCACGCCCACAACAACCGGGTGCTCGAGATGGTCTCCCGCGTGCAGAAGGACTTCGGCGCCCACGTCGACGTCATCGGCGGCAACCTCGCCACCCGCGAGGCCGCGCAGGCGATGATCGACGCCGGCGCCGACGGCGTCAAGGTCGGCATCGGCCCGGGCTCCATCTGCACCACGCGTGTCGTCGCCGGCGTCGGCGCCCCACAGATCACCTCCATCCTGGAAGCCTCTGTCCCGGCCAAGGCCGCGGGAGTGCCGATCATCGCCGACGGCGGCATGCAGTACTCCGGCGACGTGGCCAAGGCCTTCGCGGCCGGCGCCGACACCGTCATGCTCGGCTCAATGCTGGCCGGCACCGCCGAGTCCCCGGGCGACGTCGTCGTGGTCAACGGCAAGCAGTACAAGCGCTACCGCGGCATGGGCTCCATGGGCGCCATGCAGGGCCGCGGCTTGTCCGGCGAGAAGCGCTCCTACTCCAAGGACCGCTACTTCCAGGCGGACGTCAAGAGCGAGGACAAGCTGGTGCCGGAAGGCATCGAGGGCCAGGTCCCGTACCGCGGCGAGATCGGCAACATCACGCACCAGATCGTCGGCGGTCTGCGCGCGGCCATGGGTTACACCGGGTCGTCCTCCATCGCGGAGCTGCAGACCAAGCAGTTCGTCCAGATCACTCAGGCCGGCCTGCGTGAGTCGCACCCGCACGACATCACCCAGACCGTCGAGGCGCCGAACTACCGCTAAGCGCCCAGCCAGACACCGCCCGCGCCGTCGAAGGCCGGGCGGTGTTTTCCTGCCCGGGTGCGCTAAAGTGGGCCTCCGACATCATCTGTGAGGATTGGGAGCAGCACATGCGCGAATACGTCGAAATCGGTATCGGTCGGGAAGCCCGCCGCACCTGGCATCTGGACGACCTGACCCTGGTGCCGTCCCGGCGCACCCGCTCCTCCAAGGACGTGGACACGACCTGGAGCATCGACGCCTACTCCTTCGACACCCCCGTGGTCTCGCACCCGACCGACGCGCTGGCGTCGCCGGAGTTCGCCAAGGAGATGGGCGTGCAGGGCGGTCTGGCGGTCATCAACGCCGAGGGGCTGTGGGGCCGCCACCGCGACCTGGACGGCGCGATCGGCCGAGTGCTGGTGGCGTCCGGCCCGCGGGAGGCCACCGGGGTGCTGCAGGAGCTGCATGCGGCCCCGTTGGATTACGAGCTGCTCGCCGAGCGCATCCGCGACGTCCGCGACAGCGGCGCCACCGTCGCAGTGCGCGTGAGCCCGCAGAACGCCCGGGAGATCGCCCCCGAGGTCATCGCCGCCGGCGCCGAGCTGCTGTTCATCCAGGGCACCATCATCTCCGCGGAACACGTGGCCAAGGGCGGGGACCCGATCAACCTCAAGGAGTTCATCGGCTCCTTGGAGATCCCGGTCATCGCCGGGGCGGTCTCGGACTACTCCACCGCGATGCACCTGATGCGCACGGGCGCGGCCGGCGTCATCGTCGGCGGCGGCACCAACACCTCCGCCGCGGCCCTGGGCATCGAGACCCCGCTGGCCACGGCCATCGCCGACTCGGCGGCGGCCCGCCGCGACTACCTCGACGAAACCGGCGGCCGCTACGTCCACATCATCGCGGACGGCGAGCTGCGCACCTCCGGCGACATGGCCAAGGCCATCGCCTGCGGCGCGGACGCCGTCATGCTGGGCACCCCGCTCGCGGCCGCCGAGGAAGCCGCCGCCTCCGGACACTTCTGGCAGTCCTCGGCAGCGCACCCGCGTTTCCCGCGCGGCGTGATCGAGCAGGTCACCGACCAGCGCGCCACCCTGGAGACGATCCTGCACGGCCCGTCCGCGGATCCGCACGGCCTGCAGAACCTGGTGGGCGGCCTGACCCGTTCCATGGCGAAGTGCGGCTACACCGACCTGAAGTCCTTCCAGAAGGTGGGCATCTCCACGAGCTTCTGACGCAGGAGTAGTCTGGGGCGGTATTTCCGTCGCAGCAACGCAGAAAAGGGGTCGACGCCCAGTGTCCGCACCGTCGCCGCAATCCCGTCCCGCCGTCACGACCCTCCCGCACGGGGAGCTGGACCTGCCGGAGGGGGCGAGGGAGATCCTCGAGGCGGGCAGCCCCGCCGTCGGCTACCTCAACGACCGGGCGTTGGTGGCCGTCACCCCGCTTGCCGACGATCGCCGAATCGCCGTCGAGATCGCGCCCCGGGCCGGGGACCTCCCCGCCGCCCCCGACGCCGGTGGTTCCTACGAACGGTGGCAGTGGGAGACCCTGCCCGCCGAGCTGGCCGAGCACGGCCCGCCGCACTTCGAGCACGCCCTGCTCCGGGAGTTCCACGAAGAGCTGGCGGAGTTCATGGCGGCGTGGCGGGACATCGCGCCGGCCACCGACGACCTGGGGGAGCGTTTGAAAGAAGAAGCCGCCGCGGCCGCCCGGGTAGGCGAGGAGATGAAGGCCCTGGAGGTCTCCGGACCGGAACGCACCCTGCTGCTGGCGCCGCTGCGGTCGTGGGTGACGATGCACGACATCGTGGACGAACACGTCGCGGAACTGTCGGAACTCCTCGCCGCTCTGCGCCGGGCCGGTTCCCGCGCCGGGTTCCATGTCGCGCTCGCGCAGCTGCACGCCCGCGCCGCCGACGCCGAACCGAGCCCGCAGCTCCTCGCCGCCCTCCGCCTCGACGTGGACGATCTCGCGGCCGGAGCGCTGGAGCGGGACCGGCTGGCCGCGCGGGTGGGCGCCAAAGTACGGTCGCTGACCTCCCTGATGGGGGTACCGGGCGAGGTCATCACCGGCTGGCTGGAAGACACCGACTTCGCGTCTTTTCCACCGGAGGCCCACCGACTGGTCGAGGAAGTCCGCTCTGCCTCGGAGAACATGACCGCGTCGATGAGCGAATTGGAGGCGCTGGCGCGCCGGGTGGCGGGGGAGGTAGGGCCCAGCCCGGAGGGGCTGCGGGCCCGGGTGGAGGCGGTGGCCGCTCACCTCGGCTAAGAAATCTCGGGTCTGCGTAGTAAGGTCAGCTTTGTGATTCAGCAGACCCCTCAGCCCGTTCTCGTCGTCGATTTCGGTGCGCAGTACGCTCAGCTCATTGCCCGCCGCGTGCGCGAGGCCAACCTCTACTCCGAGGTCATCCCGCACACCGCCACCGCCGAAGAGATTCAGGCGAAGAACCCGGCCGCCCTGGTGCTCTCCGGCGGCCCGTCGTCCGTCTACTCGGAGGACGCCCCGTCCTTGGACCCGGAAGTCTTCGAACTGGGGCTCCCGGTCTTCGGCATCTGCTACGGCTTCCAGACCATGGCCCAGTCCCTGGGCGGCACCGTCGCTAAAACCGGCAAACGCGAGTACGGCCGCACCCAGCTGATGATTGACGGCGGCGCGCTGCACGAGGGCGCGACCAACATGGTGTGGATGAGCCACGGCGACGCCGTGACCGAGGCGCCCGCGGGCTTCACCGTCACCGCCTCGACCGACGGCGCCCCGGTGGCGGCCTTCGAGAACGTCGAGAAGAAGATGGCCGGCGTGCAGTACCACCCGGAGGTCAAGCACTCCCCGCACGGCCAGGAGGTGCTCACCCGTTTCCTTACCGAGGTCGCCGGCCTGGAGCCGACCTGGACCGCGGAGAACATCGCTGAGCAGCTCATCGAGGACGTCCGCGAGCAGGTCGGCGACGGCCACGCCATCTGCGGTCTGTCGGGCGGCGTGGATTCGGCGGTGGCCGCCGCCATCGTGCAGCGCGCCATCGGCGACCGTCTGACCTGTGTGTTCGTCGACCACGGGCTGTTGCGCAAGTATGAGCGGGAGCAGGTGGAGACCGACTTCGTCGCCGCCACCGACGTCCGCCTCATCACGATGGATGAGTCGGAGGCTTTCCTGGCCAAGCTGGCCGGCGTCTCCGAACAGGAGGCGAAGCGCAAGGCCATCGGCAACGAGTTCATCCGTGCCTTTGAGCGCGCCGTCGCCCAAGCGATGGACGGCAAGGAGGTCGAGTTCCTGGTGCAGGGCACCCTGTACCCGGACGTCGTCGAATCCGGCGGCGGCAACGGCACCTCCATGATCAAGAGCCACCACAACGTCGGCGGCCTGCCGGACGACGTGGAATTCAAGCTGGTTGAGCCGCTGCGTCTGCTGTTCAAGGACGAGGTGCGTGCCGTCGGCCGCGAGCTGGGACTGCCGGAGGCCATCGTCGGCCGCCAGCCGTTCCCGGGCCCGGGACTGGGCATCCGCATCATCGGCGAGGTCACCAAGGAGCGACTCGACCTGCTGCGTGACGCCGACTTCATCGCGCGTGAGGAGATGACCGCCGCCGGCCTCGACGACCAGGTGTGGCAGTGCCCGGTGGTGCTGCTCGCCGACGTCCGCTCCGTCGGCGTCCAGGGGGATTTCCGCACCTACGGCCACCCGATCGTCCTGCGCCCGGTCACCAGCGAGGACGCCATGACCGCGGACTGGGCGCGTATCCCGTATGAGGTGCTGGAGAAGATCTCCACCCGCATCACCAACGAGGTGGAGGGGGTCAACCGCGTCGTGCTCGACGTGACCTCCAAGCCGCCGGGAACTATCGAGTGGGAATAACCTCGAGTTCCCCGATCTGACCGCCGCCGATGTGGAGCGTGAGCTCTGCGCCGGCGGCGTCGTCGTTGTAGCGCCCGGAGGCGCAGGAGTATTCGCCGAGACCCTCGTTGTCGTCGCAGACCAGGGTGGTGGGGACGTCGTCGGGGAGGTAGACGGTGGTCTCCCCGATGCCCGGGTGCACGACGACGGTGCGGGCGGACTCGAGGCTTTCCAGCCCCCGCAGATCCAGGGTCAGTTCACCGATATCGCTGTTGTAGTTGGTGGCCAACTGCTCCGCGGTGATGGGGGCGTGGTCCTGTTCCCCGACGTCGTAATTGCGCGGCAGGAACCAGCTGACGGCCAACGACGCCACCAGCAGCGTGACCGCGAAGCCGGCGAACACCCACAGCCAGATTTTCGGGCGTTTCTTCTTCGGGGTTGCCAGTGGCGGGGGATCCGGCAGGTCCCAGGCGAAGGGCGCGGTGCCCAACGGATCCCACGCCGGCGGGGTCTGACGTGGCGTGTCGTAGCCTTCGGGGTAGGTGAAGCCGCTCAAGTCAACGGGCCGGGGCATGGGCTTAGGCGCCTGCCGGATCAGCCCCGCGGGAGGGAGCGGTTCTTTGAGATGCAGCCCCCACCAGGCGACCAGCAGGGCGAGGATGCCCAGCACCGCGGTGGCGCCGAGCCCGCCGGTGCCCACCGTGAGCACCCCGGAGAAGAGGACGAAGAAGATCACCAGCCACCAGCCGGCGGGCCGCTCCTTCTTTTCCACCTCGTCCAACCGGTCGCCCGGGCGGGCGATCGCCTGGATCGGGGCGACGGCCATGCCGTAACGCGGCATGCACAACCAGGCCAGCAGGTAGGCGGCGACGCCGCCGCCGACAGACAACGTGGCGACGACGAAAGCGATGCGCACGATGGTCGGGTCGATTTGATAGCGCACGCCGATTCCTTCGGCGACGCCGGCGA
>CALZCR010000132.1 GCA_945631445.1 uncultured Corynebacterium sp.
GGTCGGATTCGTCACCGTCCGTGACGGGGACCTGACCGTCGGCGCGGTGACCGCGGCGATGTTGTTGTTGATCAGGTTACGCGGGCCGGTGACCTCGATCATGCGGGTGCTGGACACCATCCAGTCCGGTTACGCCTCACTGGCGCGCATCGTCGGCGTCACCGTCGACCCGCCGCACCCGGTGCCGGACTCCGGCGCGCCCGCCCCGCGCGGCGAGGTGTCGATGGAGGACGTGTCCTTTTCTTATGGCGGCGGCTGGGCGGTCCGCGACCTGGATCTGCGCATGGCGCCGGGGGAGACGGTCGCCGTGGTCGGGGCCTCTGGGGCAGGCAAATCCACGGTCGCCGCGCTGCTGGCGGGGCTGCGGGTGCCGGACTCTGGCCGGGTGCTGATCGACGGGGTGGAGGTCTCGGCGTTGTCGGACGCGGAGCGGGGCGCGCGGTTGGCGATGGTCTCACAGGAAGTGCACGTGTTTTCGGGCACGCTGCGCGACGATCTGAACCTGGCGAAACCGGAGGCCACGGACGAAGAAATCGTGGCCGCGCTACGCCGAGTGCGCGCCGACTGGTTCGAGCGCCTCACCGAGGGCCTGGACACGGTCGTCGGCGCGCGCGGTCAACAACTGGAACCGGTGCAGGCGCAACAAGTGGCGCTGGCACGAATCTTATTGCTCGACCCGAAGGTCGTGGTGATGGACGAGGCGACCGCAGAGGCCGGCTCCTCCGGCGCCGGCGACCTGGAGGCGGCCGCCGAGGAAGTCGCACACGGGCGCACCGCGTTGGTGGTGGCGCACCGGCTGGATCAGGCGGCCCGGGCCGACCGGGTGCTGGTCATGGACGGCGGCGAGATCGTCGAGCAAGGCCCGCATGAACACCTGGTTGCGGCAGGCGGGCGATACACCCGGCTGTGGCAGGCCTGGAGCGTGGGCCGATGAGAAAAAAGATCGCTGCAGCGGCGGTGCTGTGCGCGGGGCTTATGGCGGCGGCCGGGTGCGCCCCGCCCGATTCTGTAGGCACGCTGCCGGAGCAAGCGGTGAACCCGGCTGTCCCGGGCCCGTTGGCGACCCCGGCGGCGTCGACGGTGCCGGCGACCACCGCGCCGGGAACAGGGCCGGTGGCGGCCAACGACACGGAACGCATCACCCTTGAGGTGGGCGGCCGGGAGCGAAGTTTTTTGTTGTCGGTGCCGGACGGCTACACCAACCACAGCCGATGGCCGGTGGTCTTGGCTTTCCACGGGTGGAAGGAAAAAGCCGAGTGGATGCACGACTACACCGGGCTGGACACCGCCGCGGCTCTGGTGGTCTACGCGGAGGGAGTGGATAAGGCGTGGTCCCCGGCACCGTACGCCACCACCAGCGTGGCCGAGGACATCGCGTATGTCGAGGCGGTGTTGGCGTGGGTGCGGGAGCGTTATTTCGTCGACGACGCGAACGTCAACGCGGTGGGACTGTCCAATGGCGGCGGGTTCGCCGCCTTGCTGGGATGCCAGGTGCCGGAGAAGATCGCGGCGGTGGCGACGATCTCGGCGGCGTATTACCAGGACGTCCACCACGACTGCGCCGAGGTGCCCGTCCCGCACCTGGACATCCACGGCACGGCGGATTCCGTCATTAAATATTACGGCGGTACACGCCACGACACGGTGTACTCCTCGGTGCCGGGGGTGCTGGCAGCGGCCGCGAAGCGCAACGGCTGCCAGGACGGCGCCGAGATCATGCGCGAGAGCACGGAAGTGCTGGAGTTTCGGTGGCCCGGCTGTGAAGCCGGGCTGCATCACATCCGCGTGGGCGTCGGCGGGCACACCTGGCCGGGCGGACGGGAGGACCCGAACGTGTCGGTGCCCGAGGATTTCGCGACCTACCGGGTGCTGGAGTTCTTCGGCGTCGGCTGGCGGATGTGAGGCAGGCTAGTCTTAGGGCATGAGTCAGCCGATGAAACGCCGTGCCCGGGCGGCCGTCGTCTACAATCCCGTCAAAACGGACGTGGAGCGCCTGAAGCGGCTGGTCGGCTATGCCGCGGACAGCCACGGGTGGGAGAGCGTGTCCTGGTTCGAGACCTCGGTGGCGGATCCTGGTGGGGGACAGGCCCGGCAGGCGGTCGCCGAGGGCGCGGAGATGGTGGTCGCCTGCGGCGGCGACGGTACGGTCCGGGCGGTCGCCGCCGGTCTGCGCGATTCCGGGGCGGCGCTGGGCATCGTCCCGCAGGGCACCGGCAACCTGCTGGCGCGCAACCTGAAGCTGCCGCTGAACCAGGAGTACGCCGTGGAGGTCGCCTTCGGCGGGCAGGACGATGAGATAGATATCTGCACCGCGGAACTGACGCGTGTGGACGGGACCACGGAGCAGCTGGATTTCGTGGTGATGGCCGGGGTCGGCATCGACGCCCAGATGATCATCAACACCGACGACGCGATGAAAAAACGCTTCGGGTTTTTGGCGTACGCGGTGGCGGTGATCAAGTCGATGCGCGGCGGCAACCGCATCAAGCTGCTGCACCGGATGGACGACGGGAAAGAATACCGCACGAGCGTGCACTCGGTGATCGTGGGAAATTGCGGTGAGCTCATCGGCAACGTCGCGCTGCTGCCGGACGCGAAAGCCAACGACGGGATCTTAGACGTGGTGGCGATGCGTCCGCGTGGAGTGTTCGGGTGGGCGCAGATCGCGTTGCGGCTGGCTGATCAGATGGTGCAGAAACTACGCCACAAGATCATGCGCCGGGACGTGCGGGTGACCGGCACGGACCAGGACGTCAAGGCTTTACAGTACGTCACCGGCAAGCAGTTTTCCGTGGAACTACAGGCCCCGGAGCTCTTTGAGATCGACGGCGACGAGGTCGGGGAGGTCACCGCCTTCACGGTGACAGTGGATCACCTGGGACTGACGGTGCGGGTGGAGACCCCGGCGCCGCTGGAAGAACCGGGGCAGGCCTCCGCCGAGACCGATGTGCTGCCCGGCGTGGGAATAGAGCGCGATGAGTGAGTCAGCGCCGCCGCCCGGGGCGTAGATCCGCGTAGGCGGCAAATTGCGCCAGCGTCGGCGTCGGCTGGCCCTCGTCCTCGGGCATGCCTTGCCTCAGGGTCGTGATCAGGCGGTCAAGGTAGCCTTCGAATTGCTCGCGTTCGGCGTCGGTGAAATCCTCGAACAGCGCAGGCGACGGCGGCAGCCGCTGTTCGACGGCCTTACCCGCGGCGGTCAGATGCACCAGGCTGACCCGGCGGTCCTGCGGGGAGGGGCTGCGGGAGAGGTAGCCAGCCTTGTCCATTTTGGACAGCAACTCGTTGAGGGAGGAGACCCGCACCCCTAAGACGGTGGCGATGTCGCGGGTGCTTAAGCCGTCGCGAAGCTTCAGCAGCGCCAGCACCCGCCCCTGCCCGCGGCTCGGGTCGGTGATGGGATCGAGCCGTTCCGCGGCCTGACGGCGGTGCCGACGCAGCAGGAAATGGGTGTAGGCGAACTTGCTCGTCAACGGGTCAGGCCTCGACATGGCCCGAGAATAAGACGGCGCCTGCGCACCCGTCAACCACCCGACCCGACGCACAGACTCGGTAGCCTGAAGCCATGGATTCTTCCGGAGCACTCAGCGGCGTGGGACTGGCACTGGCGATCATCGGCGGCGCCTTCGTGGCGCTGCTGGTGGTGGGGTTGCTCACGCTGGTTCTGGCCACGGTCATGCGCCGACTGCTCGGCGTGCCCGTCGGCTGGCCCCGCACCGTCATCGTCGCAGGCGTGGTCGTGGTCTCCACGGTGGGGATCTTCGGCGCAACCTTATGGGACCTCACCGCCACCGCCCCCGACAACGACTACTTCACCGGCGTCAACCTGCCCTCCAGCGTGCTGGTGCTGCTGATCGCCACCTTATGGATGCTCGGCTTCGGCAGCGCGATCCTCATGGTGATGGAGTTGATCGTGCCCACCGGCGCCCTGCCCGGCCCACTGCGCATGGCCACCTCCTTCCGCACCCGGCGCGAGCGCAACCGCCGCTACCGGCAGGTGATCGGGGTGTTCGTGCGCAACGGGCTGGCCGCACCCTTCAGCCGGCCGCGCGGCAGCCCCACCACGGAAGTGGCGGTGCGTTTCCGCCGCGCCCTGGAAGAGGCCGGGACCACCTTCGTCAAGCTCGGCCAGAACCTCTCCACCCGCACCGACGTGCTGCCGGTGGCCTTCACCGACGAGTTGTCCACCCTGCAGTCGAGGGCACGGGCGTCCAGCTGGGATGTGATCGAAAAGGAAATCGACGCCGAATTAGCTGACCGCACCGCCGAAGTGTTTTCTTGGCTCGACCCCGAGCCGCTGGCCGCGGCCTCCGTCGCCCAGGTCCACCGCGGCCGGTTGACCGACGGCACCGAGGTCGTGGTCAAGGTCCAGCGCCCCGGCACCCGCGAAGAGGTGGCCAAAGACAGCGACATCCTGCTGGAGATCTGCGCCTGGCTGGAGCGCACCACCGCCTGGGGCAAGGACATCGGCCTCACCGATCTCGCCCGCGGGTTCACCGACACCCTCAGCGAGGAGCTCGACTACACCATCGAAGCCCGCAACATGGAAGACCTCCGGGCCGTGTTGCGCGGCGGGCCGATCACCGTGCCGAAGGCCTACCCGGACTACTCCACCTCCCGCATGCTCATCATGGACTACGTACCCGGGCCCACGATCGGAACCGCCGCAGCCGAACTCGACGACCTCGACCCGCAGCTGCGCACCACCCTCGGCCAGGAGCTGCTCAGCTCCGTGATGAGCCAGATCATGGAACACGGCGTCTTCCACGCCGACGTCCACCCCGGCAACGTCACGCTCATCGACGACGGGGAAGACGGCGTGCACCTCGGCCTGCTCGATTTCGGCGCCGTCGGCCGCATCGACCGGCACACCCGCCACAACCTCTCGGTGGTCTTCGCCGCCATCGACAACGGCGACTCCCGCCTGCTCGTCGACGCCCTCAAGGCCCTGCTCGGGCGGCCAGATTCCCTGGAAGAGGCCGAACTGGACAAAGCGGTCGGCACGCTGCTCGCCCGCTACGGCAGCGGCCTGAGTCGCTCCGTCGCCGGCATGGTCGCCGACGTCATGGCCATGGTCACCGAGTTCCGCTTCTCCCTCCCCGCCTCCGTCTCCTCCGCGCTGCGCAGCCTGGCCAGCATGGAAGGCACCCTGATACTCATCGACCCGCAGGCCAACATCATCGAGATGGCACGCACCCACGGCGCCACACTCGCCCGCACCTGGCTCAAACCCGACCACCTCAAAGAAACCCTCGAGGCCACCGTCCTAGAAACCCTCCCGATGTTTCGGCACCTGCCCCGGCGCGTCAACGCCGTCGTCGAGGACCTCCACGAAGGTCGACTGACCTTCAACATGCGGTTCTTCTCCGACCGCAACGACCGACAATTCATCACCGGCATGCTCCAACAATTCACCGTCGCCATCCTCGCCGGCTTCACCCTGCTCGGCGGCGTCGTCTTGCTGGCCTTCGGCACCGGTGGACCACCCGTGACCGAAGAAATGTCCCTGCTGCAAGCCGTCGGGTTCATCATGCTTTTCGCCGGCTTCATGATGGCGCTACGCATCGTGACCATGGTCTTGTACCGCGACGATAAAAGTTGACCCCCGCACAGCCAGGGCCGAACGCCCAGTCGGGCACCGCTAAACTAGGGCCCATGTCCGACATTGACGCTCTCCGCTGTTCTGACGCCCAGGTCGAACCTTTGCCCG
>CALZCR010000133.1 GCA_945631445.1 uncultured Corynebacterium sp.
CCGTCGAGAAGCTGCAGCGGGACGGCAAGCGTGTGGCTATGGTCGGCGACGGCGTCAACGACGCCGCCGCCCTGGCCCAGGCGGACCTGGGGTTGGCCATGGGCGCCGGCACCGACGTCGCCATCGAGGCCTCCGACATCACCCTGATGAACAACGACCTGCGCTCCACCGGCGACGCCATCCGCCTGTCGCGCCGCACGTTGACCACCATCCGGGGCAACCTGTTCTGGGCCTTCGCCTACAACGTGGTGCTCATCCCGGTCGCGGCCCTGGGATTCCTCAACCCCGGCCTGGCGGGCATGGCGATGGCCTTCTCTTCGGTGTTCGTGGTGCTCAACTCACTGACACTGCGCGGATTTAAATCCAGCCACCAGTAGCCGCGAAGCAGCGCGCGGGGGTTATTCTTTAGCCGTCACAGTCGTCGGCCCTAAAAGGACGTCCCCGCCATGAGCTCCCCCGCCCCTCGACTCACCCGGAACCAGCGGCTCGACCGCCTCCCGGTCACCGGCAAGCACCGGCGTCTGCTCCTGGGCTCCGGCGTCGGGTGGGCGCTCGATGCCATGGACGTCGGGCTGATCTCCTTCATCATGGCCGCGCTGGCCGTGCACTGGAACCTCACCTCCACGGAAACCTCCTGGATCGCCTCCGTCGGCTTTCTGGGGATGGCGCTGGGCGCCACCTTCGGCGGACTGTTGGCCGACAAGTTCGGGCGTCGGCAGGTCTTCGCCGTCACGTTGTTGGTCTACGGCGTGGCAACGGGCGCCTCCGCGTTATCCACCGGCCTGGCCATGCTCATCGCCCTGCGTTTTGTGGTGGGGCTGGGCCTCGGCGCGGAGCTGCCGGTCGCGTCCACCCTCGTCAGCGAGTTCTCGCCACGCAAGATCCGCGGGCGCATGGTCGTGCTGCTGGAGGCGTGGTGGGCCGTCGGCTGGATCGCCGCGGCCGTGATCGGCACCTTCGTGGTCGCCGGCTCCGACAACGGCTGGCGGTGGGCGCTGCTGATCGGCATGGTCCCGGCCGCCTACGCGCTGTACGTGCGGTGGGGCATGCCGGAGTCGGTGCGCTTCCTGGAGCGGAAGGGACGCCACGAAGAAGCCGAGGACGTGGTGCGCAGCTTCGAGGCCGAGGTCCCGGCCGAGGAGCTGGCCCGCATCGACGCGGAGGAGGCGGCGTCCCCGGGCGTCGTCACGGACACTGCTGCCGCGCAGGAGACGTCGATCTGGTCCCCCGTCCTGCGGGGACGCACGATCGCGTTCTGGATCGTGTGGTTCTGCGTCTCGCTGTCCTATTACGGGGCGTTCACGTGGATTCCGTCGTTGCTCGTGGCCGACGGGTTCACCATGGTGCGTTCCTTCAGCTTCACGCTGATCATCACCCTGGCGCAGCTGCCGGGCTACGCAGTGGCCGCCTGGCTCATCGAGCGCTGGGGGCGGCGCCTGACCCTGGCGGTGTTCCTGATCGGCTCCGCCGTCTCAGCGGGGCTCTTCGGCTTCGCCAGCGAAGAATGGATGATTCTCGCGGCGGGTTGCCTGCTGTCGTTTTTCAACCTGGGCGCCTGGGGCGCGCTGTATGCGATCGGCCCGGAGCTGTACCCCACGAACATCCGTGCCACCGGCACGGGCGCGGCGGCGGGGTTCGGCCGCATCGCGTCGATCGTCGCCCCGTTGATCGTGCCGCCGATCATGGCATTCGGCGGGGCGGTGTGGTTGTTCGGGTTGTTCGCGCTGTCTTTCGCGATCGCCGCAGTAGCGGCCTTCACCCTGCCCGAACAGCGGGGGAAGGTGTTGGACGCTTAGCGTCCGAACAGGCGGGAAAAGAAGCCCTTCTTGCGGGGGCCGGTGACCTCTGCGAGATCGTCGATGCTCCGGGGCAGGTTCAGCAGGAGGGTGTTGTCCTCCGTGCGAGCCACCATCGGGGTGTCGTCGAGCCGCGCGAAGGTCGTTGCACAGGCCGCGTCGGCGTTGTTGATGGTCTTGATGCTCATCGCGCTCTCCTTAAAACTTGTCGTTGTTTGGCGATGACACCGATCGTAGCGGAGTTTGCACTGGTCAAAGCGATTGGTAAGGCAATCCTAAAAGGACGGATTTTTAGATAGGCTGCCCTAAAACGGCCCAAAAACAGGCCGAAAACGCGCATTCTGGATCGCTTATAACCGATGGGTGCGACCTAGCCCACAAAAATGACCAATGGCCTAGATCACATAGATCGATCAGTAGTGATACAAAAGAATGACGTTTCCTGAATATAAATCGACCGGGGTTGCCCGGCCCGGGCGATTTCACCCCTCGCCCGGGGCGCGCCGCCCTCCCGGCGGGCTTTAACCGTGCGCCATGTTCACGAAACGCGAGTAATGCAACTGGTGCGCGACCGGGACGGTGTCGATCGGCCCGCCACGGTGCTTGGCGACGATGATGTCCGCCTCGCCGGCACGCTCACTGTCGCGCTCCTGCGAATCCGGGCGGTTGAGCAACATGACGATGTCCGCGTCCTGCTCCAGGGAACCTGACTCACGCAGATCCGCCAGCTGCGGCTTCTTGTCCGGCCGGTTCTCCGGACCACGGTTCAGCTGCGAAATGGCGATCACGGGCACGTCCAGCTCCTTGGCCAGCAGCTTCAGCTGGCGAGAGAACTCCGAGACCTCCTGCTGACGCGACTCCACCTGCTTGCCCGAGCTCATCAGCTGGAGATAGTCCAACACCACCAGGTCCAGCCCGTGCGACTGCTTCAGGCGGCGGGCCTTCGAACGGATCTCCATCATCGTCAGGCTCGGCGAGTCGTCGATGAACAACGGGGCGTCCTGGATCTCGTTGAGCCGGTCCGTCAGCTTGTCCCACTGCGAGGCCTCCATCTTGCCGGCGCGCATGTCCGTCAGCTTGATGGCCGTCTCCGCGCTCAACAGGCGCATGACGATCTCCGAGGCGCTCATCTCCAGGGAGAAGATCACCGAAGACTTGTTGTGCCCCAACGACGCCGAACGCATGAAGTCGAGGGCCAACGTCGACTTGCCCACGCCCGGACGCGCCGCGATGATGATCATCTGGCCGCCGTGCAGGCCGTTGGTCAGGTTGTCCAGGTCAGTGAAGCCAGTGGGCACGCCGATGGCGGTGCCCTGGTCGCGCTGAAAAGCGGCGAGCTCGTCCAGCGTCGGGGTCAGCAGGTCCCCCAACACCTGATAGTCCTCCACCGACTTGTTCTGCGCGACCGCGAACACCTCCTGCTGGGCCCGGTCGACGACGACCTCGACCTCGGCGCCCTCCGCGCCCTCGTAACCCAGCTGGACCACGCGGGTGCCCGCCTCCACGAGCCGGCGCAGGATCGCCTTCTCCGAGACGATCTCCGCGTAATAGCGCGCGTTGGCCGCCGTAGGCACCGAAGAGATCAAGGTGTGCAGATAAGGCGCCCCACCGATGCGCTCCAGCTCGTTGAGCCGGTCGAGCCGACCGGACACGATCACCGGGTCGATGTCCGTGCCGGAAGAGTACAAATCCAGCATCGCCTGGTAGATCAGCTGATGCGCCGGGTAGTAGAAGTCTTCCGGCGCCAGCTCTTCGACCACTTCGGTGACCGTGTTCGGGCTGAGCAGCATCGCGCCGAGCACGCCCTGTTCCGCCTCCCGATCGTGCGGGGGTTGCCGAAAATCGCCGTAACGCTGCGGTTTGTCCTCGCCCCGGTTTCGAAAACGTCGCTTCCCGTCGAAGCGCCCGTCACCGCCGCGGTTCCCGGACCAGGAGCCTTGGCCGGGATCCTCCGGCTCCGGCGGCGGCACGAAGTCGTCGTCGAAGCTGTCAAAGTCGCCGGTGTTCTCACCGGCTCCGCTACTGGTGGTCATGGTGCCTTTCCGCTGAGCTGCTCTTCCTCTCCCGAGGGATGCGGGGCCGTGCGGGCACCGGGGCGGGGAGGTCAATGGATCTGAGTGTAAAGGGTTTTTCGGCCGACGTGAAAGACGCCGGACGGCGGCTGGGAAGGGCGCTGATCGGCGAGGGCCGTGGTGTTTCTCCGCACCTCAGGCGACCCGATTTCGCACGGAAGCTGGTCGCGTCTTCCCCCGCACTCTCCCCACGTGTGGACGTCCCCGACCCCAGTTATCCACAGCGCCTGTGGATAACCCGGATTGACAGTGCGTAAACGGCGTGTCGCGACTTGTCGGCCCTGTGGATTCTTTGGGGATAACTGCGGGCACAGCCGCCCTCCTCGGGAGAATGCGCAGGTAGCGGGCGTAAACTCCTTGTGGATAAATTATTGTTTTTCGTGGATAACTTCCTGACCAGCCTGTTTGGCAGGGTTATTTTTCTCGCGTCCCCAATGAATACACACGTTACGGAAGATGAATTTGAGATGAATTATCCACAGCCATCCACAGGGTGGGAAAGGCGTCCACGAAGCGGGGTTTGCGGGGAGAAAACCGCACCGAAAATGCGAATGCCCCCGCACCGCGTGCGAGGGCATAAGCATGCTGTTGTCATGGGCTCGTATGTGAGCCGTCGATTACCGGTGGTAACTGTGTGAGTTACTGGGCAACGACCGAAAAGTTCACCTTGCCGGAAACCTCAGGGTGCAGCTTCACTACAACCTGGTAGTTACCGGTCTTCTTGACCAGGCCCTTGGGAAGCTCAATGTTGCGCTTGTCCAGGACCGGTCCGCCTGCCTTCTTGACGGCGTCAGCGAGGTCGCCCGCCTTGACGGAGCCGAAGAGCTTGCCGTTGGCCGAGGTTTTCACCGGCACGGTCACGTCGGTCAGGCCGTCGAGCTGCTCGCGCACCTCATGGGCGTGGTCGAGATCGCGGATCTCGCGGGCAGCCTGTGCACGCTTGATCTCCTCGATCTCCTTTTCTGCGCCACGGGTGGCCGGGATAGCCAGGCCCCGCGGAAGCAGGTAGTTGCGTCCGTAGCCGTTCTTGACCTCGACGATGTCGCCGGGAGCGCCAAGTTTGTCAACGGCAGCGGTGAGGATCAGTTTCATGACCCCTGCCTTTCGTTGGTTAAAAAGGGTGGTGGTTCGATGTGTGAAGCGACGAACTCGTCATTAGAACGGGGGTTCATCATCAGCGCCGGACCCGCCGAAACCGCCGGCCGAGGGCGCGGAGTTCCACGGATCGTTCGCCGGCGCCTGGTTCTGCTGGTTCGGGTTGTTTCCGCCGGTGTTGCCACCGCCGCCGAAACCGCCGCCGGGGTTTCCGCCCCAGTTGCCGCCGCCAGCATTGCCACCGCCGCCAAAGCCGCCGCCGGGGTTTCCGCCCCAGTTGCCGCCGCCACCAGCGTTGCCGCCACCGCCAAATCCACCGCCACCGCCGCCTTCACGCGGGGTGCGGTTGACCTGGGCGGTCGCGAACTTCAGGGAGGGGCCGACCTCGTCGACCTCCACCTCGTAGACGGTGCGGTTGTCGCCGTCCTTGGTCTGGTAGGAGCGCTGCTTCAGACGGCCGTTGACGATGACGCGCTTGCCCTTCGAGAGGCTTTCCGCGACATTCTCAGCGGCCTGACGCCACACGTTGCAGGTCAAGAACAGGGCCTCGCCATCCTCGTACTGTCCCGCATCGCGGTTGTACACGCGCGGCGTCGAGGCGACTCGGAA
>CALZCR010000134.1 GCA_945631445.1 uncultured Corynebacterium sp.
CACCTCGGCGTGGACCTCAGCGAAGATTACCTGCGCCTGGCGCTGACCCACCGTTCTTTCGCCAACGAAAACGGCACCCTGCCGAACAACGAACGCCTGGAGTTTCTGGGCGACGCAGTGCTGGGGTTGTCCGTGGCCAGCCAGCTCTACACGCAGTACCCGTCGCGGCCGGAGTCGGACATCTCGAAGATGCGCGCCTCCATCGTCTCCCGCTACGGGCTCGCCGACGTCGCCCGCGACATCGGTCTGGGGGCCCACATCTTGCTGGGCAAAGGCGAACTCGCCACTGATGGCCGAGACAAAGGTTCCATCCTCGCCGACACCACGGAGGCGCTCTTCGGCGCCATCTACCTGGAACACGGCTTCGAGGTCGCCCGCGAGGTCATTTTGCGGCTGTTCAAGGAAAAGATCGACACCGCCTCCTCCCAGGGACGTCACCTGGACTGGAAGACGGCCCTGCAGGAGAGGCTGGCCGAGCTCAAGGCACCCATGCCCGTGTACTCCGCCACCACCGAAGGCCCGGAGCACGATCTTATTTTCACGGCCCAGGCCGCCGTCGGGGACCGGACGTTGGGTGAAGGCGTCGGCGGCAGCAAAAAACTCGCCGAGCAGGAAGCCGCCCGCGTCACCTTCCTCTGGTTGCGCGAGCACCCGGAACAGGTGGCCGGCAGTGCCTGAACTGCCTGAAGTCGAGGTCGTCCGCAGCGGCCTAGAAGAACACGTCCTGCACGCTCGCTTCGATGACGTGGAGGTGCTGCACCCGCGCGCCAACCGAGGCCAGGACGCGCCGCTGGAGCACCTGTTGCCCGGTGCGACCGTCCACGCGCTGCGCCGCCGCGGCAAGTACCTCTGGCTGGAGCTGGACCAGGAGCACGCCTTGTTCGTGCATCTGGGGATGAGCGGGCAGATGCTCGTCGGTGCGCCGGGGACGTGCACGTCCCGGCATCTGCGTATCCGCGCGGAGCTGACGGATCCGGCGGGGGAGCCGGTGGAGTTGGCGTTCGTGGATCAACGCACTTTCGGCCGATGGCTGTATACGCCGATGGTCGAAGGCGTGCCGCAGCCGGTGCGACACATCGCCAAAGACCCGTTGGAGCAGGACTTCGACGCCGCGGCCGTGGCTCGGCGGATGCGGCGGTCCTCCTCTCCGGTGAAGACGGTGCTGCTCAATCAGGAGATCGTCTCCGGGATCGGCAACATTTACGCGGACGAGTCTTTGTGGTTGGCCGGGATCAAGCCGACGCGTAAGGCGTCGAGTCTGCGGCAGCGTGACGCTGTGGCGCTGTTGGAGGCGGCCGAGGAGGTCATGCGCAAAGCGTTGGCCGCGGGCGGAACGAGCTTCGACGCCTTGTACGTCAACGTCAACGGCGCCTCGGGGTATTTCTCGCGCTCGCTCAACGTCTACGGCCAGGAAGGCGAGCCGTGCCCTCGTTGTGGCGGCCCGATTCACCGGGTGTCTTTCCAGAACCGGTCAACACATTATTGCCCCGCCTGCCAGACGGGGTAGCGCTTGGTGGGCGTCCGCTGGCGGGGGTACTCGGGGGCTAAGTGACCAGCGACGTTGGCTGGCGGGGCGGGAGGGGCGTATCTTTTCTTCATGGAAGCGATCGAGTCATTTCTCGCGGACACCGTCAATGGTTATCTCTGGTCCGTGATCCCGTTTTTGCTCATCGGGGCGGGCCTCTACTTTGGAATCCGCACCATTGTGGTGCAGATCCGCTACGTGCCCGACATGTTCCGCGCGGTCGCCGAGCCCACCGCAGGTGCGGGCAACATTTCCGCGTTCAAGGCCTTCACCATCTCCGCGGCCTCGCGCGTGGGCACCGGTAACGTGGCCGGCGTCGCCCTGGCGATCAGCATCGGCGGCCCCGGCGCCGTCTTCTGGATGTGGATGATCGCCCTGCTCGGCGGGGCGACCGCCTTCATCGAGTCCACCCTCGCGCAGTTGTGGAAGACGCCGGAGGGCGACGCCTACCGCGGCGGCCCGGCCTATTACATGACCCGTGGCCTGGGGTGGAAATGGCTGGCGGTCATCTTCGCCGTGGCCATCTCCATCACCTACGGGCTGGTGTACAACGCCATCCAGACCAACTCCATCGTCGAGGCGCTGGGCACGTCCCTGCAGCAGGACTCCCTGGGCTTTCGCGCGCTGGTCGGCGCGGTCATCGCGCTGCTGACCGCCGGGATCATCTTCGGCGGACTGCAGCGCATCGCCAGCGTCACCCAGATCATCGTGCCGTTCATGGCCGGCGCCTACATCATCGTCGGCGTGTTGGTCGTGGCGCTGAACTTCTCCGAGGTGCCGGGGATGCTCGCGGACATCGTCACCCACGCGCTCGGCATCCAGGAGATCGCGGGCGCCACGGTCGGCGCGGCCTTCATGCACGGCATGCGCCGCGGCCTGTTCTCCAACGAGGCGGGCGAGGGTTCCGCCCCGAACGCCGCTGCCACCGCCACTGTGTCGCATCCGGTCAAACAGGGACTGGTGCAGACCCTGGGCGTGTACTTCGACACCTTGCTGGTCTGTTCGATCACGGCGTTCATCATCCTGTTGGGTCCGCAGCCGGAGTACGGCGTCGAGGTCGCCGGGGCGTCGTTCACGCAGGAGGCCCTCGCCGCCTCCGTCGGCGGCTGGGGCGTCCACTTCGTCACTTTCATCCTCTTCTTCCTGGCCTTCAGCTCGATCATCGGCAACTACTACCTCGCCCAAGCCAACATCCAGTACCTCACGGGATCGACGGTGTGGATGACCGTGTACCGTCTGCTCGTCGTCGCGTTCGTCTTCGCCGGCGCGATCGGTTCGTTGGCGCTGGTGTGGAACCTCGGTGACACGTTTGCGGGCACGATGGTGGTGATCAACTTGGTCGCCGTCATCCCGCTCGGGGGAGTGGCGATCAAGCTGCTGAAGAACTACGCGGCGCAGAAGAAACTCGGCCTGGATCCCGTCTTCCACCGCGACATGCTGCCGGAGCTGCCCAACGTCGAATGTTGGGACGGCACGGATCCGGCCACCCGTCACGCCCCTGAACGGCTGGCCGCGCTGCGGAAGCACCGCGGTTAAGCTGTCGGCACGACATCCATGGACCCGGTGAGGGGGTGGTTCGATGACAACCGTCGTTTCCGTCGTCGCGTTCATTGTGGCCGGGGTGGCGCTGCTGGTGACCCTTGGGGTGGTGGACACGCTGGTGGGGAAGGCGGTCCGTCGGTGCCGCCCGGCCCGTCCCCGGCAGCATTACCCGGGTGGGCCGTATCTGGCTGCGGACTCGGGTGCCGCTGACCCGATGTTCCACTAAAGTCGGGGAGCCATGACAGACACTCGCATGACTGCTTTCGTCCACGGCCACGTCCAAGGCGTGGGGTTTCGGTGGTGGGTCCGCTCCCGGGCGCTAGAGGCGGGGTTGGCCGGGCACGCGGCCAACCTGCGCGACGGCCGGGTCGAGGTCGTCGCGGAAGGGCCTGAATCTGAGGTGCGCGGGCTGCTGCGGCTGCTGGAGGAAGAACCCTCCACCGCGGGGCGGCCGGGCCGGGTCACGACCGTGGTGACGCAGTGGACTCAGTCGAAGGGAGAGACCGGCTTCGGGCGCCGGTAAGCGGGTCGATATGCTGTTCGGGTGTATCTGAAAGCCCTGACCCTCAAAGGATTCAAGTCTTTCGCGTCGGCGACGAGCCTGAAGTTCGAGCCCGGAATCTGCGCGATCGTCGGACCCAACGGATCCGGCAAGTCGAATATCGTCGACGCCCTGCGTTGGGTGATGGGCGATCAAGGGGCCAAGAACTTACGCGGCGGGAAGATGCAGGACGTCATCTTCGCCGGCGGCGGGGACCGTAAACCGTTGGGACGCGCCGAGGTCACCTTGACCATCGACAACCGCGACCAGCAGCTGCCGATCGACTACACCGAAGTCTCCGTCACGCGGCGGATGTTCCGCGACGGCGCCAGCGAGTACGAGATCAACGGGGCCAAAGCCCGGCTGATGGACATCCAGGAGTTGCTCAGCGACTCGGGCATCGGGCGCGAAATGCACATCATCGTCGGACAAAACAAGCTCGGCGAGATCCTTGATTCGAAGCCGGAGGAGCGGCGCTCGTTCATCGAGGAGGCGGCCGGGGTGCTCAAGCACCGGCGGCGCAAAGAAAAGGCTCAGCGCAAACTGCAGGGCATGCAGGCCAACCTGGATCGCCTGCGCGACTTGACCGACGAATTGGGCGCCCAACTCAAGCCTCTGGCCCGGCAGGCGGAGGCGGCGACGCGGGCGGCCACGGTACAGGCCGACTTGCGCGACGCCCGGCTGCGGTTGGCCGGTGACCGGGTCGTCCGTCTCCGCCGCCAGCTTGACGACGCCGCCCATCACGCCGCCGTGCTGGCGGAGCAGGTCGCCGAGGTCACCGCGGAGCTGGAGGAATCCACCGCCGCCCAGGTGGAGCTGGAGGAACGGCTCGCGGAACTCAACCCCCAGGTGGAGCACGCCCAACAGCTGTGGTTCCGCTTGTCGACGTTGGCCGAACGCGTCTCCGCGACGTCGCGCATCGCCGCGGAACGCGCCGACAGCGTCGGGGAGGCCGTGGCCTACAGCGGGCCCGACCCGGACGAGTTGGAACACCGCGCCACGCGCGCCGACGAAGACCACGAGGAGTTGCTCGCCGCGGCAGAAGAGGCGGCGGAGCGGTTGGAGGCGGTGCGCGAGGAAGTCGCCGAGCGCCAAGAGGCCCACGACGAGGCGGAAGCGGAACACCGGGCGCAGGCCCGCGCCATCGCCGACCGCCGGGAGGGCGTGGTGCGGCTGCTGGCCCGGGAGGAGTCCCTGGCAGAGCAAATCGCCGCGGCCGAAGAACAGATCGCACGCCAAGAAGAGACGCTCGCGGAGACCCGGGAGCGCGCCCGCCTGGCGCAGGAACAGGTGCAGGAAGCGGCCGAAAAGATCGCCGAACTGCAGGCGTCCCGAGCGCCGCTGGAGGAAGCGCATGCGCACGCCGACGCCGAATCCCAGGCGGCGGAAACCCGTCTGGAGCAGCTGCAAGAGCAACAACGCCAGCGTGAGCGCACCGTCTACTCGTTGTCCTCGCGCATTGAGACGCTAACGGAATCCGCGCCCAAGGAAGACGCCGCCGACTCATTGGGCGGGCAGTGGGAGCCGTTGGCGAAGTCCCTGCGCACCGGCGCCGGCTTGGAACGCGCCCTGGCCGCTGCGCTCGGGGCGCATGCCTCCGCACTGACCGGCGCGCTGAGCGGCGAGGACGTCGCGGCGCTCGCCGAGGCTTCCCGCACCGTCTTGGTGGACGCCCAGACCGAGGGCCAAGCCTGGAGGTTGGACACGGGCTTGCCGTCCGGGTGCACGTGGTTGCTCGATCATGTGTGCGTCGACGACAAGGTGCTGGGGCCCGTCACTCGGTTGCTGGCCGACGTCGTACTCACCGACGATCTCGCCCAGGCCCGGGAAGTCGTGGCCGCGGATCCCCGCCTGCGGGCGGTGACTCGAGACGGAACCCTGGTGGGTGAGGGGTGGGTGGCCGCCGGCTCCGGGGAATCCACCGCCGTGGAGGTC
>CALZCR010000135.1 GCA_945631445.1 uncultured Corynebacterium sp.
GCCGGTCGTCTCCGAGAAGTCCTACGGACTGATGGAGCAGGACGTCTACACGTTCTACGTCTCCCCGGATTCCAACAAGACCCAGATCAAGATCGCCATCGAAGAGATCTTCGGCGTCAAGGTCTCCAGCGTGAACACCGCCAACCGCGAGGGCAAGCGCAAGCGCACCCGCACCGGTTTCGGTAAGCGCAAGGACACCAAGCGCGCCTACGTGACTCTCCGCGAGGGCAGCGGCTCCATCGACATCTTCGGCGGCTCCGCCGTCTAAGCGGTCGAAAGTAAGGAAGAATTATGGCTATTCGCAAGTACAAGCCGACAACTCCGGGTCGCCGCGCCAGCTCCGTTTCCGAGTTCCAGGAGATCACCCGCTCCACTCCGGAAAAGAGCCTGCTGCGCCCGCTGCACAAGACCGGCGGCCGTAACACCCACGGTCACATCACGACCCGCCACCGCGGCGGCGGCCACAAGCGTCGTTACCGCGAGATCGATTTCCGTCGCAACGACAAGGACGGCATCCTGGCGAAGGTCGCTCACATCGAGTACGACCCGAACCGCACCGCCAACATCGCGTTGCTGCACTACTACGACGGTGAGAAGCGTTACATCGTGGCCCCGAAGGGCCTGAAGCAGGGCCAGGTGCTCGAGGCCGGCGCCACCGCCGACATCAAGCTCGGCAACAACCTGCCGCTGCGCAACATCCCGACCGGTACCACCATCCACGCCGTGGAGTTGAAGCCGGGCGCGGGCGCCAAGCTCGCCCGTTCCGCCGGTGCGTCGATCCAGCTGCTCGGCAAGGAGAGCAACTACGCAGTCCTGCGTATGCCCTCCTCCGAGATCCGCCGCGTCGACATCAACTGCCGCGCGACCGTCGGTGAGGTCGGCAACGCCGACCAGATCAACATCCGTTGGGGCAAGGCCGGCCGCATGCGTTGGAAGGGCTGGAGGCCCTCCGTGCGTGGTGTGGTCATGAACCCGATCGACCACCCGCACGGCGGTGGCGAGGGCAAGACCTCGGGTGGCCGCCACCCGGTGTCGCCGTGGGGCAAGAAGGAAGTCCGCACCCGCAACCCCAACCGTTACTCGAACAACATGATCGTGCGCCGCCGTCGCCCGAACAAGAAGCGCTAAGAGGAGGTAAGACGCTATGCCACGCAGCCTGAAGAAGGGCCCGTTCGTCGATGAGCACCTCCTCAACAAGGTGGATGCTCAGAACGAGGCCAACACCAAGCAGGTCATCAAGACCTGGTCCCGCCGTTCCACCATTCTCCCCGATTTCATCGGCCACACCTTCGCCGTCCACGACGGTCGTAAGCACGTGCCGGTGTTCGTCGACGAGTCCATGGTCGGACACAAGCTGGGCGAATTCGCACCCACCAAGACTTTCAAGGGTCACCTCAGGGACCAGAAGGGACGTCGATAAGCGATGAGTGAAACCATCACCAACGCACGCGCGACCGCTCGCTTCGTCCGTGTGTCTCCGATGAAAGCACGCCGCGTCGTCGATCTCGTCCGCGGCAAGTCCGTCTCCGAGGCACTGGCCATCCTGAAGTACGCCCCGCAGGGCGCTTCGGGGCCGGTCGCCAAGGTGGTCGCCTCCGCGGCGGCCAACGCAGAGAACAACTTCGGCCTGGACGCTCGCACCCTGGTCATCTCCGAGGCTTACGTCGACGAGGGACCGACCATGCGCCGCTTCCAGCCGCGCGCTCAGGGTCGTGCTTTCCAGATCCGCAAGCGCACGAGCCACATCACCGTGGTCGTCGAGAGCCAGCAGGAAGGGGCCAAGTAATGGGCCAGAAGATTCATCCTCACGGCCTCCGTCTGGGCATCACTTCCGAGTGGAAGACCCACTGGTACGCCGACAACAACTACGCAGACTACGTCGCGGAAGACATCAAGATCCGCGAGTTCTTCGCCAAGGGCTTCGACCGTGCCGGCATCGCCGACATCGTCATCGAGCGCACCCGCGACCGCGTCCGCGTCGACATCCACACCGCACGCCCGGGCATCGTCATCGGCCGTCGTGGTTCGGAGGCCGACCGCATCCGCCGTGAGCTGGAGAAGCTCACCGGCAAGATGGTCGCGCTGAACATCCTCGAGGTCAAGAACATCGACGCCAACGCCACCCTGGTGGCGCAGTCGATCGCCGAGCAGCTCGTCGGCCGCGTGGCCTTCCGCCGCGCAATGCGCAAGGCCATCCAGTCGGCCATGCGTCAGCCGCAGGTCAAGGGCATCAAGGTCGTGTGCTCCGGCCGTCTCGGCGGCGCCGAGATGGGCCGCGTCGAGCGCTACCACGAAGGTCGCGTCCCGCTGCACACCCTGCGCGCCGAGATCGACTACGGTCTCGCCGAGGCCCACACCACCTTCGGCCGCATCGGCGTCAAGGTCTGGATCTACAAGGGCGACGTCGTCGGCGGCGTCCGCGAGTCCGAACTGAACGCACCGTCCGAGCGCGGCCGTGGCCGTGGTGACCGTGACCGTCGCCCGCGTCGTGGCGGCCAGCGTCGTCAGCGCTCCCAGCAGAAGCAGGAGGGTTAAGAAACCATGCTTATCCCGAAGCGCGTCAAGTACCGTCGCCAGCACCGTCCGACCCGTTCGGGCATCTCCAAGGGCGGCAACAAGATCATGTTCGGTGACTACGGCATCCAGGCTCTCGAGCCGGCCTACGTCACCAACCGTCAGATCGAGGCGTCCCGTATCGCCATCAACCGCCACGTCAAGCGTGGCGGCAAGGTGTGGATCAACATCTTCCCGGACCGTCCGCTGACCCAGAAGCCGCTCGGCGTGCGTATGGGTTCCGGCAAGGGCCCCGTCGAGAAGTGGGTCGCCAACGTCAAGCCGGGCCGCATCCTCTTTGAGATGAGCTACCCGGACGAGGCAACCGCCGTCGAGGCTCTGCGCCGCGCAGCCCAGAAGCTGCCGTGCAAGGTCCGCATCATCAAGAAGGAGGACCAGTACTAATGGCAGCCGGTACCCCCGCAGCCGAGTTCCGCGAACTCGGTGACGAGGATCTGAACGCTCGTCTGGCCGAGGCCAAGGAAGAGCTCTTCAACCTTCGTTTTCAGTTGGCCACCGGCCAGCTGACCAACAACCGCCGCATCGGCACCGTCAAGCGCGACATCGCCCGCATCTACACCGTGCTGCGCGAGCGCGAGCTGGGCCTGTCCGCAGTTCCGGGAGCTGATCAGTAATGAGTGAGGCAAACGTGACTGACACCAACGACACCCCGCAGCGCGGTGCCCGCAAGGTCATCCAGGGTCTGGTCGTCTCCGACAAGATGGACAAGACCATCGTCGTCGAGATTGAAAGCCGCAAGCAGCACGCGCTGTACGGCAAGACCATGCGCCGCAACAACCGCGTCAAGGCTCACGACGAGGAAGGTATCGCCGGCGTCGGCGACCTCGTCCGCATCGCCGAGACCCGTCCGCTGTCCAAGGACAAGCACCACCGTCTCGTCGAGATCGTGCAGAAGGCCAAGTAAGCGTTTCCCGCTTATCGACGCCTGAGTGACCACAACCCCGGTCAACCGACAAGGTTGACCGGGGTTGTGGTCTTTCTTCCTGTCGGGATGGATCCGGGGGACTAAGCCGGGGACACGATTCGGCGTCTCCACAGCACGGCGGCGACGGCCACCAGCACGAGGCCAGGCAATGCGACCAATGAGGCCGGAACCACCAGCGCGTACCCGGCCAGCGAGAGGTAACCGCCGGCCAACGCCACCGCCCGGGCACCGATCCGCGGGAGAAGGTGCACGTAGGCCACGTGAAAGCCCGCCAGCGCTGTCCCGAGCAGCGCCGACAGCAGCGAGCCGCTGATCAGCGCCACCGGCAGGGACGACAGGAAGCCGAGGCTCAACCAGTCCAAGGCGACGACGGCCAGATAGAGGCCGGCGAAGAGGAAGGCCCGGGGGCGACGGCCTGCGGCGCCGGCCCACTGGCCGAGCATCGCGGCGGCTGACGTCACCAGGCCGGACGCCACCAGCAGTCCCGTGATGTTGATGACCGGGTCGTTCGGCTCCGAGGTCAGCGCCACCAGAACCCAGCTGCCCCAACCCACCGTGGACAACACGGCCCCGAGCAGCAGGGGCCAGCGGGCGGGCAGGGCCCACGAGGCCGCCGCCTGGATGACGGCGGCCACGACGGCGGCGATGAGAAGGCCGGTGCTGAGGGGCGGCGTCCGCACCGGGGTGAAGAGGAAGAATGCGGCGACCAGCAACTGCGCGAGGATCATCACCCAAGCCAGGGTTCGGTTCATGTTCGCGATGGTAGTGCGCGGCGACCGACGGCGACGGGAAATTTGGAGACGGCCCCGGCGACGTGGTTTAATGTACGGGTTGTCTGTGCTGGTCGGCCCGCTCGGTGCGTTCCGAACCACGGGCCGAGACCCTTCGACATGCTTGTGCGTGTTCGTCGATAAGCCCAGGCAGTGCAAGCTAAGACCACGTGCGTTCAGGCCGGAAATCTGGCGCACACGTATCCAGGTCAAGGAGACCCTACTGTGATTCAGCAAGAATCGCGTCTCAAGGTCGCCGATAACACGGGTGCACGTGAAATCATGTGCCTCCGCGTCCTCGGCGGTTCTGTCCGACGCTTCGCTGGCATCGGTGACACCATCGTGGCCAGCGTCAAGGAAGCCACCCCGGGCGGCAACGTCAAGTCCGGTGAGATCGTCAAGGCCGTCATCGTTCGCGCGAAGAAGGAGACCCGTCGTCCGGACGGCTCCTACATTTCCTTCGACGAGAACGCCGCCGTCATCCTCAAGGCTGACACCGAGCCGCGCGGCACCCGCATCTTCGGCCCCGTTGCCCGCGAGCTGCGCGACAAGAAGTTCATGAAGATTGTTTCTCTCGCACCGGAGGTGATCTAGCACCATGAAGATCCATAAGGGCGACATGGTCGTCGTCATCTCGGGCCCGGACAAGGGCGCGCAGGGCAAGGTCATCGAGGCCTACCCGGCACGCGACAAGGTCTTGGTCGAAGGCGTCAACCGCATCAAGAAGCACACCGCCGACTCGGCCGGTGAGCGTGGTGCCTCCTCCGGCGGCATCGTGACCCAGGAAGCCCCGATCCACGTCTCCAACGTGGCGGTTGTGGATTCCGACGGAAACCCGACCCGTATCGGTTACCGTTTCGACGAGAACGGCAAGAAGGTCCGTATCTCCAAGCGCAACGGGAAGGACATCTAAGCATGACCGAGAAATACACTCCGCGTCTGAAGAACCGCTACCGCGAAGAAATCCGCGAGAAGCTCAACACCGAGTTCAGCTACGACAACGTCATGCAGATCCCGGGCGTCGAGAAGATCGTCGTCAACATGGGCGTCGGCGAAGCCGCACGTGACTCCAAGGCCATCAACGGCGCACTCGAGGACCTGTCCCTGATCACGGGCCAGAAGCCGCAGCTGCGTCGCGCCAAGCAGTCCATCGCTAACTTCAAGCTGCGCGAAGGCATGCCGATCGGCGCCAAGGTCACCCTCCGCGGCGACCGCATGTGGGAGTTCCTGGA
>CALZCR010000136.1 GCA_945631445.1 uncultured Corynebacterium sp.
GACCGCGCAGCTGGATCGCCAGGTAGCGTGCCCCTTCGGCGCTGTCGGCGCGGGCGATGAATTCGCGGTCGTGTCGCTGCACGGAGACGAAGCCGGCGTCGCGGAGCAGGTTCTGCCACTCGCCACCGCCGTGGTGACCGTGCGCGGCCGTCAGTTCCGCCAGCCGGTCCCGCAGTCCGGCGCCACCGCCGCCGAGGTCGGCAGGTTCGAACGCTGTCTCGCCGGTGAGTTCGGTCAGAACGAACACTCCACCCGGGCGCAGGGAATCGAAGATCTGGCACAGCACCACGGCCGGATCGGCCACGTGGTGCAGAGTCAGCGCCGACCAAACCAGGTCCACGTTACGGGGAACGGTCGCCGCCCAGCCCCCGTCGAGATCGACCTCGTGCGGCTCGACCCGCTCCCCCACCCCGGCATCCACCACGGCAGCACGTACGTGGCCGAGCAGCTTCGGAGAGACGTCCAGCGCGTGAACGCGGGCGCCGGGGAACCGCTGCGCCAGGGCGACGGTACCGGCCCCAGTCCCAGAACCAAGATCCAGCACGGTGGCGGGAGCGCGGTCCAGCGCGGCCGCAGCCTCCTCGAGCACGGAGTGGAGGAGGGGTTCATTCAGGGTGGCCTCGAGGACGAGGTTTTCGGCCAAGACGTCGGGGAAATCCCGCCACGGATCCTGATGAGAATGCGAATAATGATGCGTCATGGCAGGCATGTTACGCACCATCTTCCTTCTTTCGCATGTACTCTTGCAGAATATGCAAAAAGAGATTGACTCCATCGTCCGTGACCGCGTCCGCGGCCTACGCCTGGCCCGCGGCTGGACCCTCGAGGCCCTGGCCTCCCGCTGCGAGCTGTCTCCCTCCACCCTCAGCCGCATCGAAACCGGCCATCAACGCATCACCCTCGAACACCTCGTCGCTCTGAGCCACGCCTTGGACACCTCCCTCGACCGGCTGGTGGCACCTGAAGGAAACGACGACGTAGTCATCCGCCCCGAACCCGAATCCATGGGCGGAACCACCTTCTGGTTGCTTTCCCGCGAACGGGACCGGCACGGCATGTTCATCGCCAAGATGCGGATCACCCAAGACCGGGAAAACGAAGATCTGCAGGTTCACCCCGGCAACGAATGGTTCACCGTGCTCAGTGGCGTGGTCCGCCTCCAGCTGGGCGCCCGCGAGATCCTGGTCTACCCCGGCCAGGCGGTGGAGTTCTCCACCATGACCCCGCATCTGATCCAGGCACATGAAGAACCGGCCGAACTGCTGATCATGCTGGACCGCGACGGCGAACAGGCCCACTTGCCCACGCGGGGCCAACAGTAATCCCCGGCGCGAGACCCTTTGGGGAAAACACCCCTCGCCGAAACGGCTTGTCCCCTGCTCCATCTCCCGTCAGCCCGCCCGGCCCCAAAGCATCACTAGAGTCGGCCTCATGAACCCCACCGACAATTCCACCATTCGCACCCAACTCGACCACCGGACCATCCGGGAATTCACCGACGAGCCCGTCGACAAGCAGACCCTGGATACTCTCTTCGAGGTCGCGATGCGCACGGCGAGCTCCCGCAGCCTGCAGAACGCGAGCATCATCCACGTCACGGACCAGGCCAAGAAAGACAAGCTCGCGGAGATCGGCAACCAGGAATACGTGCGCCGCGCTCCGGTGTACCTGCTGTTCATCGTCGACGGCCGTCGCGCGGCCGGCATCCTCGAGGAAGCCGGCAAACCCGTCGAACCCGCAGGCTCGACGAAGGTGTTCGTCGAGGGCTTCACCGACGCCTGCCTCATGGTGCAAAACGTCACCGTCGCCGCGCAGTCCCTCGGCCTGGGCACCAACCACCTGGGCAACGTCCACAACGACGAACCCGCCATCATCGAACTGCTCGACCTACCGAAGTACACCTTCCCGGTGCTCGGCATGACGCTCGGGCACCCGAACCAGGAACCGCAGATCAAACCGCGCATGGACGCGCAGTTGCGCATCTTCGAAAACAGCTACCAGGAGCCGGAGTCCTGGACGGAGGCGCTCGCCGACTACGACGCCGAGATGACCACCTACTACGATCTGCGCAACGAAAACCGGCGCGAGGACAGCTTCACCAACCAGGTCATCACCAAGCTCTCGCCGGGCGGACGTAACGACAGCAAGACCTTCGAGGTCGCCCGTGCGCAGGGCTTCGACATCTAAAACGAGGTAGGCCGCCTTCCCGGGCGGCCCCCACTACTGCATCGCGGCGGTCAACTGCTCGACGACGCGGTCGAACACGATGCGCTCCTGCTCGATACGCAGACAGCCCGTGCCGGAGCGCTCCCGCAACAGCTCCAGCGCCCGGTCCTCATCACCGGTCAGCCGGGTCGGCGCAAACGCGGTGGCGGTGGGTTCCTCCACCGCCAACTCCAAGTGCAGGCGCGCCGTCTCCGAGTCCATGAGCACGGAGCGCACCCCTGGCAACGGGCCCCGGATGCGGTCGAGGATCCGGAAACCGTGGGAGTCGAGGTCGCCCCAATAGAAGACGCGACGCTGCGCCAGCCACGGCAGCGCCGCCACGAGCTCATCCGCCCGGTAGCCCTCGCCCCAGACGGCGAAGGTGCCCGGAATTTCCGGCAGCGCGAGGAACGTGGTGTGGTTTTCCACGATGAGCACCTGTTCGAACGCGGGGTTCGCGCCGGCGGCGTCGTCGATCTCCAGGCAGAGGCGGCGGGCGTTACGGATCTTCACCTCCGGATCAAGGCTGCGCAGCTCCACCAACGGCGGCTTGGTGCGAAACGGCAGTTGCCCCACCACCGCCTCCACCACTGGTCGATGTTGCTCAATCCACTTGGTGTCTACGCCGATCACCGGGATCTGGCGGATGTAGTACTGGCTGACGTCGTGGGTGCGCAGCCACCGCACCACCGCGATGAAGCGCTCCGCCGTGACCTCGTCCCACGCCCGCCAGCGGAACAACTGAGTCAGCAGCGGCGCGCGGACCTCCTCCCCGAGGGCAGCCGTGAGCTGCGTCAGCCGGGTCGAGGCCAACCGCCAGTCGGCGTGCCTGCCGGCCGCGCGGGCGATCTCCTCCGGTGAGTGAAACACGATGCGGGTCGGCACGTCATACGTCCCGAGGTACCCCAGGCGTTTGGTGACATGCTCGACCTCGCCGGGGCCGGTCCAGTGCGCCCATTCTCGCAGCCACTCTCCGACGGCTTCCCCGTTGTCGGCTTCCGCCCGCCTGATCGTGGGTGGGCTCAACGAAACGGTCAGCGGGGTGAAGTCACCGCCGAGCCAGGCACGCACGTTGCGGTCATAGTTCGTGCGCGCCCGGGTCTTCACGTCATCCGGCGTTTTCAATGGCTGTCTCCTCGGTGCTCAGGTGGCTGGTCCACCAATGTAGTGCTGAACAGCCCGGAAATCGTGGGCCTAGGCACTCGCGAGTTTTTGCGCCTGCTGGAAGCTCACGCCAAGAAGACGTCCTATATCGCGGTACGGCAAACCCTGTGCGGACAGAGCTTTCGCCGTTTGAGTCATGGCGGCGGTCGCGGCAGCCTGGGATTTTTCTGCTTGGCTGCGCAGTCGGCGGGCGTCTTCCGCCTGAGCGGCGATCGTAGCGTCCACGATCACGTCCACCGTTGCGTGCTCTGGGTCGGATTCCACCTCAGGGAAAAGCGTCAAGGCGTCTCGCACCATATCCTCGAGCTGATCTAGCCGTCGAGCTTGAGTAAACAGCCCGGGAACCTCATCCACGGTGACCGTCCACCAGTGCTCGTCGCGGTTAGCTCGTGCGGTATATGTTCCGGTCATTGTTCCACTCCTATCTGGGCCAGGATCACTTTTGCGAAGCGGTCCGCGATTAATTGTGTCGGCTACCGACCACGGTCCGCCGTTTCTCCGCCCGCCTCCTCGATGGTCAGTTGGCTGGTCACTGAATGACGCCGGTCAGGGCTGTCGACCATGACCAGGCCACCGATGTAGTCCTGGACCGTCTGCAGGAGCTTCTCGGGTGTCGCCAAGATCATGTGGAAGCCGAACTGGCGGAAAGCGTCCATCGCGGCGCGGGTGAACTCGGAGTCGGCGCGGTCGAAGGCCTCGTCGAGGATGATGGTGCTGAACTTCGGATACACTTTCCCGTCGACGTCCACGGTGGAGGCACGCGCCTGGGCCGCGGGCAGGCCGGCGCCCGTCAGCTGGTAGCGCAGTGCCGCGGCCAGCGCGGGTGTCCCCGCGCGTCACTCGTGCAGCACGTCCACGACGACGCGCGTCGGCTCGTCCAACAGAGTCACGGAGAACGGCGCCTCATTCTGCAGCCCGATGATGAATTGGGCGGTTCCGTGGTGGGAGATGTCGGGGATGATCTCGGTGACCACCCCACCCACACCGGCCACGTCGCCGACCTCAAGCGGTTGCGCCATGCCGTGCAGGTTCACGGACAGGGCCGAGGCGCCCTCGTAGTCGATGGGGGACCCGGACCCCTGCTGGACCGGAGCGTCGGTCGGCGTCACGGTCCACCCCGGAGCGCCGTCGCCCGCGACGTCGAAGACGACGCGGTCGAAGTCGTCGTGGGTGGCCAGGCGGATATCCGACACGGCGAGGTCCGCGCCGGTGAACTCCATGTTCTCCTTCATCGTGGCGTCCGGATCGCCCATCGGGGAGGTGGGGTCCTCGGCCGGGGCCTCCTCGTCGGCGGGCAGCGTCGACGCGTCGTCGCCGTCCTCCACCGGCGGGGCCGCAGTCGCGGCGCTGGTCCCCGGAGACGGGGATTCGGGGTCGTCTCCGTTCCCGTCACCGCAGGCGGAGAGGGCGAGTGCGCCGACGAACGCCACCGCGGCGAGGCTGCGGGTCGGACGACGCCTGAACTGGGGGAGCTGTGAAGAAATCATACTTTCACCGTAGGCAGAACACGCCAGACCTTATAGGGGTGCGGGTGGACCGGTATCGAATCGTTGCGGCCGGTATCCACCGGCTATGTTCCTACGCCGATCAGTGGTGCAGAATGTCGATCACCACGCGCTGCGGATCCTCGAGCAGTTGAATCGAGTACGGCGTTTCGGCGTCCAAGCCGACGATGAACTGCGAGCTGCCGTGCCAGTTGACCGCCGCGATCACCTCATTCACCGCGCCGCCGACCCCGGGCATGGGACCCAGATCCAGGTACGAATATCCACTTTCCGCCTCGTCGATCACACCGGTGAGGTTGACCTCCAGGGCGACGCTGCCATCGTAATGGATGGGAAGACCGCTGGCCTGCTCCACCGGCTCCTGCGTGAAGTAGGTGGACCAGCCCACCTTGCCCTCCCCGACCGTGTCGAAGACGACGCGGTCGAACCCGTCGTGGCGGGCCATACGCACACCGGAGACCTGCCGCTGCTGCGGCGCCTCGGACTCCCGGTGCTTCCCGAGGGTGCTCGGGTCACCGAGCGGGGCCACCGCGGGGGCGGCCGGATCATGCAGAATATCCACGACCACCCGCTGCGGGTCCTTCAGCAGGGTCACTGAATACGGGTACGAGCCGTTCAATC
>CALZCR010000137.1 GCA_945631445.1 uncultured Corynebacterium sp.
GAGATCACACGCCCGGTTCCTGCTCCGGGGCGAGCCGCGGTCCGGCCTTCAACTCGTCGAGCGTGTTCAGGAAGCGGTCCGCCGCGTTGACGGCGATGGTCGACCCGCCGCCGTAGACGATGAGCGAAGCGAACGCCAGATCGTCGCGGTAGCCGGTGAACCAGGCGTGGGACCCGTCATTGACCTCGGCTTCGCCGGTCTTGCCGTGGATCTCGCCGGACGCGGTCATCCCGGCCGCCGTGCCGGAAGCAACCACCGAGCGCATCATGCGCTGCACCTGGGAGATGGTCTCCGGGTCCGGGGACGGCACGTCCTCGCTGACCGTGGTCTCATGGCCTTCGATCAGGTACGGGACCGGGCGGGTGCCGGCGGCCGCGGTGGCGGACATCAGCGCCGCCCCGAACGGGCTCGACAAGGTCAGGCCCTGCCCGTAGCCGGCTTCAGTGCGCTCCAACGGGGTCTCCCCCACCGGGACCGCGCCGGTGGCGGTGTTCAGCCCAGGGATGTCGTAGTCGACGCCCAACCCGAAGGCCTTGCCCATGTCCTGCAGCTGCCCGGGCTCCAACTGCGTGGACATGTCCGCGAAAGTAGTGTTGCAGGACTGCGCGAAAGCATTGTTCAGCGGGACGTTGCCCAAGGAGAAGCCGTTGAAGTTGGTGACCACGCGCCCGTAGATGTTCTGGGTGCCCGGGCAGCCGACGACCATGTCGGCGTCCATCCCCAGTTGCTGCACGCCGGACGCCACAGTGACGACCTTGAAAATCGACCCCGGCGGGTACTGGCCCGTCAATGCGAGGTCCCCGGCCCGGTCGGCGGCGTCCGTCTGGGCCACGGCCAGCACCTGCCCGGTGGAGGGGCGGATCGCGACGAGCATCGCCTCCATGTCCTGGGGCAGTTGGGCCAGGGACTGCTCTGCCGCGACCTGCGCGTCACGGTCCAAGCTCACCTGCACCGCAGGTTGCGGACGCGGCTCGCGGTAGACCAGATCGCCGATCACCGCGCCGTTGTCGTTGACGGCGGAGACTTTCCACCCGGCGTCGCCGTCTAGGTCGTCGGCCACCAACGGGCCGATCCGGGCCATGATGTCGGGTGCGAAACCGGGGTCGGTGGGCACCATGGCGGCTTCTTCGTTGAGGAAGACTTCTCGGCGTCCGGCCAAGTCGGCTTCCACGGCGGGGCCCTCGGTGGCGGTGATCATGGTCACCGAATATGTCCCGCCCGCCGCGGACAGCTCCTGCGTCAACGCCGCGGGATCAACCGTGGGCACGGTCTCGTCGCGGCCATGGGCCGCGTTGACGGCGCGGGCGATCGCCCCGGCGGTCTCCTCCGGATCGCGCATCGCCTCGGTGTCGACCAGGAGTCGGTGCATGCTGCCCGGGGCCATCAGCTCCGCACCGTCAGAGCTGACGACGCTGGCCTTCATCGCCGGCACGGCGCGCAGCTCCAAGTGCTGGTTCGCGCCGATCTGCGGGTGCACGAGGGTCGGTTGCCAGCGCACGGTCCACTCCCCGGACGTCTGGGTGAGCACCATCTGCGTGTCATAGGACAGAGTGCGGTCCCGGGGCAGCGTCCAGTTCAGCCGGTAGGTGGCGGTGGCGTGGGTGTCGTCCTGGGAGACGCCGGTCAGCTCCGCGCTCATGCTTTCGGCTTGCAGGCCGTCGTAGGACTGGTCCATCATTTTTAGCGCGGGCTCCGGCTGGTCCACCAGGTCCGCGACCGTGTCCGCGTCGCGGGCGGCGAAGGCCGCGAGAAATTCCTCGGCGGTCGGTTCGGCGGACACCGGTTTCGGCGTGCACCCTGCGATCACCCCGGCCACCAGCAGCAGCACAGCGACCAGCCCACCGACCCTTTTCATGGGCATAAAAATAGCAGCGTCGACGACTGTGTCGACGCTGCCACGCACAAAATCCCCCGGCGTCTAGCGGGTGACCTTGATTTCCGCCTTGGTGCCCTGGACTTCTTCCAGCCCCTGCTCCTCGGCGATGCGGTACGCCTCTTCGATGAGGGTCTCGACGATCTGGGACTCCGGGACCGTCTTGATCACTTCGCCCTTGACGAAGATTTGGCCCTTGCCGTTGCCGGAGGCCACGCCGAGGTCCGCGTCGCGGGCTTCTCCCGGTCCGTTGACCACGCAGCCCATGACGGCCACGCGCAGAGGGAACTCCATGCCCTCCAGGCCTGCGGTGACTTCTTCGGCGAGCGTGTAGACGTCGACCTGGGCGCGGCCGCAGGACGGGCAGGACACGATCTCCAGGCCGCGCTGACGCAGGTTCAGCGACTGCAGGATCTGGTCGCCGACCTTGATCTCCTCGACCGGGTCGGCGGACAAGGACACGCGGATGGTGTCGCCGATGCCCTGCGACAGCAGCGCGCCGAAGGCGACGGAGGACTTGATGGTGCCCATGAACTTCGGGCCCGCCTCCGTCACACCGAGGTGCAGCGGGTAGTCGCACTGGGCCGCCAGCTGGCGGTAGGCCTCGACCATCAGGACCGGGTCGGAGTGCTTGACGGAGATGGCGATGTCGCCGAAACCGTGCTCCTCGAAGAGCCCGGCCTCCCAGAGGGCGGATTCCACCAGCGCCTCCGGCGTGGCCTTGCCGTGGTATTTGTCCAGGATGCGCTGATCCAGGGAACCGCCGTTGACGCCGATGCGGATCGGCACGCCCGCGTCGCCGGCCGCCTGGGCGACTTCCTTGACGCGGCCGTCGAACTCCTTGATGTTGCCCGGGTTCACGCGCACTGCGGCGACGCCGGCGTCGATCGCGGAGAAGATGTACTTCGGCTGGAAGTGGATGTCCGCGATGACCGGGATCGGCGACTTCTTGGCGATCGCCGACAGCGCTTCCGCGTCGGCGGGCTTGGGCACGGCCACGCGCACGATGTCGCAGCCGGCCGTGGTCAGCTGGGCGATCTGCTGCAGAGTCGAGTTGATGTCGTGGGTCTGGGTGGTGGTCATCGACTGCACCGACACCGGGTAGTCCGATCCCACGCCCACGTCGCCGACCTTGAGCTGGCGGGTGACGCGTCGCGGCGCCAGGGTCGGAGGCGGGGCGTCGGGAAGACCGAGTCCGATCGGTGTGGCCATGAAATCTCCTCGTATGTGTGTTATGTGTTCGTGCCCGGTGGCACAGTGTAGTGCGTGGGCGAGCTCGCGCAGTGCACCTATTCTAACACCGCGTTTACCCGGCTAGATTCGTAGTTATAGCGCATGCGCCTGGCATCTGCGGGGTCGCCCCCTGAAGGTTTCCTGGGATTGTCTCCGCGGCCGTGATCGAGCTGAAACCTCGGCCAGGAGACGCCGCGGGGAGGTCAGCCGAAGAGCCGCACGGGGTTGACCACGTCGGCGATCAGGACGATGCCGCCGAGCGAAACCAACAGCGCCGCCATCACGATGGTCACCGGCATGAGCTTCTCGTAGTTGGCCGGCCCGCCGGGGGTCTGGCCGCGCAGGCGGCGGAAGAGGTCGCGGATCTTTTCGTAGATGACCACGGCGATGTGGCCGCCGTCCAGCGGGGGCAGCGGCAGCAGGTTGAACAGCGCCAGGAAAAAGTTCAAGGAAGCCAGCATGAGCCAGAAGGAGTCCCACAGGGAACGCTCCACCAGCTCGCCGCCGATGAAGGAGGCGCCGACCACGCTCATCGGCCCGTCCATCTCGCGTTCGGCGCCGAAGATGGCCGCGACCACGCCCGGGATCTTCGCCGGCAGCTGCAACACGCCCTCCACCGTGGCCTGCAGCAGTTGGCCGGTGTAGGCGAAGGTCGCGGGCACCGCCTCCACGGGGCCGAACTGCCGGACGGCGTCGGCGACGGGGCGGCTGGCCAGCCCGATGGAACCGGCCTCATAGGTGTCGCCGGAGGTGGTGTACCGCGTCACCGAGTCCAGTTCGACGGGAAGCTCAGCGACCCGCTCGCCGCGCTCCACGGTCAGGGTGACCGTCTCCCCCGGCAGCTCCAACACCGCGTCGCGCAACTGGTGGAAGTCGGTGAGCCGCTCACCGTTGAGCGCCAGGATCCGGTCGCCCTCTTCGACGCCGGCGTCACCGGCGGGCCCGACGCCGGAACAGTCCGCCAGAGTGCCGTCGGCGCGCTGGTCGGAGGTGCACACCACCTCGCCGACCACCGGGCGGGTGTCCGCGTACGGGTTGGGGATGCCGGAGGCGACCGCGACACCGTAGATGACGGTCAGCCCGAGCAACAGGTTGACCGCCACTCCCCCGGACAGCACGACGATGCGCTGCCACGCGGGCTTGGTGCGCATCGCGTGCGGGGCCTCCTCCTCGGTGACCTCGTCGAGCGCGGTCATGCCGGCGATCTCGCAGTACCCGCCGAAGGGCACCGCCGCGACGCCGTATTGCGTGTGCCCTTTCTTCACGGAGAAAAGAGTGGGGCCGAAGCCGATGAAATACCGGCGCACGCGCATGCCGAAGGCACGCGCCGTCAGCATGTGCCCCGCCTCGTGCAACGCGATGGTCACGGCGATGCCGAGCGCGAAAAGCAGGACTCCGAGCAAGTAAGCGCCCACGAAGCTCCTCTTGTCAGTCTGGGGTGTGGTTTAGCGGGCCAGCGTGTCGACGAGCGCGTTGGCGCGGCGACGAGCTTCCGCCTCGACGGTGAGAATGTCGTCGACGCTTGAGGCTACACCCGCGAATTCGTCGGCAGAAGTCACGATTTCGCCCACCACGTCGACGATCTGGGGAAAAGCGATGCGCCCGGCGAGGAAGGCCGCGGCGGCTTCTTCGTTGGCGGCGTTGTACACCGCCGGGTAAGAGCCACGTTGGGCCGCGACGTGACGGGCTAGTTCGACAGCGGGGAAGGCTTCGTCGTCGAGCGGTTCAAAGCGCCAGTCGTGGGCCCGGGTGAAGTCGAGGGCCGGCTGGGCCTTCGGCACCCGCGCCGGCCAGGCCAGCGCGTGCGCGATCGGCAGCTTCATCGACGGCGGGGACGCCTGGGCGATGGTGCCGCCGTCGACGAAGGTGACCATGGAGTGGATGATCGACTGCGGGTGCACCGTGACGTCGATGCGCTCGGGCGCCATGTCGAACAGCAGGCTCGCCTCGATGAGTTCGAGGCCCTTGTTGATCAGCGTCGCGGAATTGAGGGTGTTCATCTGCCCCATCGACCACGTCGGGTGCTGGGCCGCCTGTCGCGGGGTCACCTCCCACATCTGCTTCCTGCTCCATCCGCGGAAAGGTCCGCCGGAGGCGGTCAGCACCAGCCGCTCGACTTCTTCCGCCGTGCCGGAGCGCAGGCATTGGGCCATGGCGGAGTGTTCGGAGTCGACGGGCACGATCTGTCCCGGGCGCGCGGCGGAGATGACCAGGTCCCCGCCGGCGACCAACGACTCCTTATTCGCCAGCGCCAGCGTGGCGCCTGATTCGATGGTCGCCAGCGTCGCCGCCAGCCCCAGCGAGCCGACCAGGGCGTTGAGGACGGTGTCGGCGGGGGTCGCCTCGACCAGCAGGCGGGCGGCGTCCGCCCCGGCGACGACCTCGCCG
>CALZCR010000138.1 GCA_945631445.1 uncultured Corynebacterium sp.
AACCACCCCGCCGCCACCGGGCCTGGACCACCGTGGCCGGGGCCCATGACATAGATCATGTTGAGATCGCGTTTGATGATGCTGCGGTTTAAATGCGCGTAGATGAAGTTCAACCCCGGGGTGGTGCCCCAGTGCCCCAACAAGCGGGGTTTGATGTGTTCGGGCTGCAACGGTTCGCGCAGTAGGGGATTGTCCATCAGGTAGATCTGTCCGACGGACAGATAGTTCGCCGCTCGCCACCAGGCGTGAATGCGTGTGAGCTCGGCCGGCGTCAAGGCCGCACCATCATCAGCTCCCACTTGAGTGTTATTGTCAATCATGTCATCTTTACTTCCCTCGGATTGCCGATGCTCTGAATCACTGCACTCACCTCGTACCTAAAGCCGAAGACGCAGGAAAATGGTGTTCGCGTAACTTCTCGCTCGCAGGGTTTCCGAAGAGCGAAGGCTCCAGCGTGCAGGGGTGCGGGGCAGGTATCGCCGACTAGTGGTCGTGGTGCGGGGTTAGTTCAGGGCGGCGAGCAGCTCCGCACAGGCCTGCTCACACCGGCGACAAGCCTCGGCGCAGACCTTGCAGTGCTCATGCATCTCCGCGTGGGCCTCGCACTCTTCGGCACAGGCGGCGCACGCCGTGCGACAGGCCTCCACGAGGGAACGGATAACGGTGACGTCCCAACCGCCGGGCCGGGACAGCACCCGGCCGGTAGTCTCACAGATGTCAGCGCAGTTGAGGTTGGTGCGGATACAGCTGGTCAACTCCGCGACCATGTCCTCGCTCAGGCAGGCATCGGCGCAGGCGGTGCAGGTCTGCGCGCACTCGAAGCAAGCTTCGATGCATTCGGCCAGCATGTCCTTGTCGATGTGCTCCAGGTCCGTCGGGTGGGTGTCCAGCATGCTGCGTACGTGGTGGGTCATCTCGTGCTCCATATCGTGATTCGATCCGAAAACAGGCCGGTCAAGCCGATCGGCCCTTGGCCCCGACCCTAGGGGCGCATCCGGCTGAAATCACGGAATGGACCATGAAGATTCCGTAAAGAAACCCCACCGCCATCCCGTGGCTGCACGCGGTCGGGAACTACTTAGGTAACGTGACAAACGATCGGCCGTCACTGCGTCGAACGGGTCGACCGTAAACGTGTCAGAACCCGACGCCGCATCGCCCACCGACTCGCCCAGTAGTGACACCTATCCGAGCAGGAGGAGTGATACATCACGACACACTTGAAGCACTATCACTCGCTGAATCTCAGTCTCTGCACCCACCACGAAACCTAGAAAGTATCATCGTGAAACGCACCATTACTCTCACCGCCGTCGCCCTGGCCTCCACCCTGGCCCTGGCCGCCTGCACCGACGACACCGAATCCGACGCCCCCGAGACCACCGCCCAGGAAACGGCCACTCAGCCCACCGAGGAGACCGACACGGACGATCAGCCTATGGACCACGGGGACATGGACCATCCGGCCGATGGTGGTCCGCCGCCGGCCGACATCGACGAGGCCGACAACCCCGCCTACCCAGTGGGCACCGAGGTCATCCTCACCGCCGATCACATGCCGGGCATGGACGGGGCCGAAGCGACGATCTCCGGGGCGTTCGACACCACCACCTACTCGGTCAGCTACACCCCCACCACCGGTGGGGATCCGGTCACCGACCACCGGTGGGTGGTCCATGAAGAACTCGTCGACCCGGGTGAGGCTCCGCTGCCCGATGGGGCCGAGGTCGTCCTCGACGCCGAACACATGTCGGGGATGCAGGGGGCGGAAGCCACCATCGACTACTCCACCGATGAAACGGTCTACATGGTGGATCTCACCGCCGACGGGATGGACATGACCAACCACAAGTGGGTCACCGAAAGCGAAATTACCCCGGCGGAGTAGCACTCACCGACCATATCCACCCGCACGACGACAATTCCCACCGGAAGGCGACCTGGCAGTGCTTTTCCGGTGGGAATTTTCCCCGCGATGGGCGTGGAGGGGTTGAAAAATACCGCCCCTAGTGCCCTCCTGCCCCTCAGCATGGCTGACTATGGGGAGCCGTTTATCGCTTCGAGAGGGTCACGGTCCGGGCAATCAGCACGATGACACCAGCAATAACCCCGAGAAGGGCCGATCCGGCGAGGGTGAAGACTATCGGATTACCGAATCCGGACGTGTCTTCCTCAGTGGTGTTCTCCGCAGCCGTGGTCTCATTTGTCGGTTCGACGTCGCCTACGGTGGTAGCAGCCGCGTCGCCGGCGACGGTGAAGGTGGTTGCGCTGCGGGTGGCGTGGCCGTCGGAAGAGATGATCTGGAAGCCCACGGTATAGTCACCCGGCCCACCGGTGACATCTACCGGCAGAGCGAGGGACACCAGTCGGCCCTCGATGCTTGGCTCACCACTGAACAAGATGCCCCCGGAATCTTGATCGGTGATCGCCACGGTGCTGAAACCCTCCTGGGAAGCCCCGAGAACTCCAGCTCGATGGCGCGCGGAAACTCCTCCATCACCTCACCGTCCGCGGGATTACCGCCGATTACCGCATCGTGCGCCAACACGGCCGGGGAAGCAGCGAGGGTCATGGCGCCGACGGCCGCCACAGCGGCCACCACACGACGAGGGGGCATGAGGGAGATGAGCACGAAAATCCTCCTGAGCTGGGCCGGTTCTTTCACCAGGTGAATCGGCCTGAGTTTTTCGGAGACTACGGTTAAAAACCTTACTGGGCTTTTCGGGTGGTGTTGATTTCCTCGTAGTCCTGGGTCGCCCTGGGTGTAACGGAGGGTAGGAAATTGGAAAAGGGCACCCTACCTGCTCATCAAATACACCGCAGAGCTCAAGCATCGTTTCGTCGAACTCGTGCTGCACGCCCAAGCCGATCCGGCGACCGCGGCGCGGTCACCCGCATCGCCGTCGATCTCGGCGCCAGCAAAAGATCCCTGCGAGTCTGGGGCCGCAAGCCCAAGCAATCTGGGGCCGACACTCCTGCAGAGTTGCTCGATTTGGAAGCAGAAAACCTCAGGCTGCGGGCCGAACTCGCCAAAGCTAAACGGGCAAGCCCATCCTCAAGAAGGCCTGGTGGTTTCAACCCGCCCATGATCTCCTTCCAGCACATTGCTGAAGGTATTTCACCCTCTGGTGCCAGCGTGGTGGTTTATCTAGCCCGGGGACGAACCGCCGTCTTCCGGAAGCACAAAAATTGTCAGGGCGGGCGCCCACCGATATTTACTGCGCAGCCCGATAAGGGGCACACCGTGGTGGAACGGTTCTTCGGCGACCTTAAAGCAGTGGCGCGGTGCGGCCACCCGGTCCAACAAGCTCACACTCGTCTATCGACCTGGCGCCGCGGCCGTCGCAGGCGTGACGTGGCTGAGGAAATTGTTCGGCACCTCCAAAGACGTGTGGCATGAGGGGTCGGCGGCTTATTCCGTGTCCTGCGTCGCGACGGACCAGACGGTGGTATACGGGGTTTCGACCCCATCCTCGTCATGCCCAATCATCACGCTGGAGACCTCCACCACCACGAGGCGGGGACGCTCGTCAGTCTCGCCGACCGGCTCCACGGATCCTGGGATCTCCACGGAGTCGACGTCATTCGGACCGTGAAGCTGTTGGTCATTCGCCGCCGGGTCGTCATAGATGCTCAGCAGTTGCCAGTCGTGGTCGTAAATCGGCTCCGGCACCGAAATCGTTAACGTCTCGTCTGCCCCGACCTCCAGCACCGGAGGCTCAGACTCCTGGCACTCCTCGCCCGGAGCGCACACCATGTAGGGACTGACCTCGATCGACCGGTCCCCGGCGGAGGCGGTGACGGTCACGTCCTGCGGCTCCGGGTCGGGCCGAGAGCTCAGCCACATCTGCCCCAGGACGATGGCCGCCACGACGAGCATGATCACGACGATCAGTCCGATGATCTGGATGAACGACTTGTGCTTTGCCTCTTTACGGGTGGCCATGACCTGAAATCTTAACGGCTCCTACTAGGAAACGGCGAAGCGTACTTCGTAGAGGTCCAGCCAGCGCTTACCCGACACATAAAACTGGTCGCTGCCGGGTAGGTGGGCGATCCCGTTGAACACGCAATTCGGGTCCGGCGCCGCGTTATTCGGCACCCGCTCCCAACCAGCGCTGCCCGGGACGCCCGAGCGCCGCGCACACGACTATGTCCGCCACGGCACCACCAGCTTGTTCGCGGCACTCAACGTCGCTGATGACACGGTGATCTCCCAGGCCCACCGCCGACCCCAAGCCGTGGAGTCGTAGAAAGTTCCTGGTCAAGATCGACAAGACAGTCCCCGAAGACCTGGACGTCCACGTCATCTGCGACAACTACGCCACGCACAAACACCCCACGATTCAGACCTAGCTGGGGAAACATCCCCGGTTTCACATGATGCATTTCACGCCGACGTACTCATCCTGGCTCAACCAGGTCGAGCGGTTGTTCGCCGAGGCGACCCGGGAGCTTCTTCAGCGCAGCGACTACCGCAGCGTGCAGGCACTCGAGAAGGATCTACGCAACTGGGTGCAGGCGTGGAACGAGGATCCCCAGCCGTTTATCTGGACGAAAACGGCCGAGGAGATCCTGTCATCCATCGCCCGATACTTGAAATAAATTAATGACGCAGGACACTAGAAGGAAATGCCGTGCTGGGCGAACCACGGGACCGGGTCGACGGAGCCGTTGCCGTTCGGGTAGATCTCGAAGTGCAGGTGCGAGCCGGTAGAGAAGCCTTCGCTGCCCATGCCGGCGATCTTCTGGCCGGCGGTGACGCGCTCACCGACGCTGACATCCAGGGTGGACATGTGGCCGTAGACGGCGATGGAGCCGTCGTCGTGCTTCACGCGGATCCACTGACCGAAACCGGAGGCCGGACCGGAGTTGATCACGATGCCGTCCATGACGGAGTAGATCGGGGTGCCGATCGGGCCTGCGATGTCGATGCCGGCGTGCAGGGTTCCCCAGCGCTGGCCGTAACCGGAGGTGAAGGTGCCTTCGGCGGGTTTGACCACGGAGGCGTTGGCCTGCGGGCCGGCGGCCGCGGCGGCGTAGGCGACCGGGTCGGCGCCGACCTGGGAGGACATGGCTGCGGCTGCGGCGGCCAGGTCCTGCTCAGCCTGCGCGGAAGCCAGGGCCTCGGAGACGTAGTCGACGGCCTTGTTCAGCTGGTCGGCGAGGCCGGCGGCCGGCTTGTGCTCCGTGATCGCCAGGATCTGAGGGGCACCACCGGAGGACAGCGCCGCGGCGTCATTGACCAAGTTGTAGTCGACGTCGGCGACCTCAGAAGAGGCGGCGGGTTCGTCGGCGGCGGTGGCGGCGGTGGCGGCGGTGGCGCCGCCGACGCCGGCGGTGGACACTGCGCCGGCGGTGGCGGCGATGAGGGCCAGGCGGCGCTTCGAGAAGCGGGTGGAAACCTTGCGATGCCCGGGGCCGGCCGACCGCTGAGTCTGGATGCGCATGTATTATTCTCCTGTCGTGGTGACCGT
>CALZCR010000139.1 GCA_945631445.1 uncultured Corynebacterium sp.
CCTCCTGCTGATCGTGGGCGTGGCGGCTGGCGTCATGGGCGGCGGCCATGGGATCTCCTCCTCTGCGGGGCGGGTGACGGCAAAGGGGACGGCGCTTCCCCTGCGTATGCGGTCGGCCCCACCCCCATCAAATACCCCTAGGGGGTATATGTCGACGAGGTTCCCGCCCTACTCCGCCCCAGCCCCCGGCTCACCACTGCGCCGGCAGCTGCGGGCTGATGCCACGGAACACGTCCTCGGCCTTGTCCACCGCCTCCAACACCCGTGCCCAGTCAAAGCCCTTCGGCAAGGCCCCCTCCCCCATCCCCAACCGGTTCCACCACGGCTCGCCACCCCACTGCGGCGCCATGTCCAACCGCTGACACACCAGCGCGGCGGCCACCCGCAGCTCCCGCAACCCCGCAGCGTCCACATCACCCTGCGCCTCCGCTGCCTCGTGAGCGCTCTCTCCCAGCCAGACTTTCGGGTACTGGCCCAAAAACAACGACGCCACGGCGACCGCCACCGAAGAAAACGTCTCCGCATAGTCCTTCACGGACAACTGCACCAAGTACCAGTTCTCCCCCGGCGCCATCCGCGGCCGCGGCGGCACGTCCGGCCGGGCGTCGGCCCCGGCCGACACGGAAAACGCACTGCCCTCCGGATCCACCGCCGGCGGCAACACCACCATGCCGATCCGCCACAGGTTCCGCAGATACTCGATCCCCTGCCCGGAGACGCCGTAGGCCTCCCACCCCTGGTAACGACCGACATTCTCCTCCGAGGCGATCAGCCGACGGCTCCACTGCATCCGCTCCGCGGACGCTGCAATCAACCCGCCCCAATCTGCATGATCCGGATCGACGGCCACCGCGTCGCAATCACGGAACACACTCGTCCCGTAACCCAACACCAACCCGGTCGCACCCGCCACGACCCGGTACCCGCGCACCGACCACTCGAGCTCGCTGGCCCACACGCCGCGGGCGAGCTCGCCGACCTCACTGCCGGTCAACGACTCCAACGCCGACCGTCTCCCGGCCAGCTCCGCCACCTGCACCCCCAACAGCGCCGCGTCGTGCGGCGCCCACTGCGGGTTACCCGCCACGGTTTCGGCCGTGAGCCGTTCCGCGGCGCGCCGGGTCCCCTCATCCGTGTACAAGGAAAGAGCGGCGCCGACATACTCTCCGACGTCGGCCACCTCATCGTCGGTGAGCAGCTCGCGGCCGGTCCCCGGTTCCTCGGGAGAGGCTTCGCCCGACACCGTGATGGCGTCGTGGAACTCCCAGGTGGCGTCCTCGCCCCGCAGCACCGCCTCCATGCATTCGGCGATGATGAAGACCACCGGCCACCGGACGGAACCGGTCACCGACACGGCTGGACCATGCAGATAATCCTCCACCCAATGGTCTTCGTGGTCCGGCAACCCCAGCCGGCAGGAGACCAGGTAGACGATGAGGCTGGATTCGATCCGCCAGGGCTGCAGTGGTGACAACCCTTCACCGTCTGGCTTCTTGACCGGCAGATGCGCCGCCACGACCTTGGTCAGGGCGTGCAGGATCGCCGGCATCACCTCCTCCGTGTCCGGGGGGGGCAGAAGGATCCGGTAACGAGACTGTGCTTCCCGGTCATAGGGGCTGGGCGCCATCGACGCAGCGGCGCCGCCATACCCGCGGGTCTGGATCTCGCTGACGACGTTGTCCGGGAGTTCTTCGGAGAAATCGACGTAGACGCCGATGCGCCACAGCTGCGCGAGCAGTTCTCGCTCATAGTCGCTGAGACTCTCGCCCAGGTGCAGGTAATCGGGAGCCCCGCCTGCCGGGGCGGCGTGCCGGAGAAAGAACTCTTCTTGCCGGCCGGCGCTCTCCGCGGCGGGATCTCCCGCCCCCGGCCCCACGGGACGAACGTGCTCGGCCGCCCACAAGGTCTTCTCGGCGCCGCGCTCCACGACTCGGATCGGCGGGGCCCCGGCGTGGGGCACGAAACCTTGGGCCAGCCATGACTGGGAGCTCTGGATGAGCGGGATCTCCGCGGCATGGCCTAATTCGATGACACAGTGCCGCGCGACCTGCACCGCGACGGACAGGGAGAACCGTGGGTTGTCCACCGCGTAGCGCAGAATACGTCGCTCCACGTCCGGGTTCTCCTCAGCAGCCAGTGACTCACGGAGCTCAGCGTCAATGTTCGCGTACACCTCAAAAGCCCGTTCCATCACGTGAATTCCCCTGCTTTCTGTCGGCACGGCGCCGACGGCAAAACCTCCGGAGCCGTGTTCTCGGAGCAGACGTTCGTTCCGCTCTTTTTTCTGCCACCATTCCTTACCGGAGATCTCGGTTCCTTCGGACCCGAGAGACTCACCCCGGTGCCATAGGCTCGTACGTGTTTCCCGCCAGAATACACTCGCCCGCGCGTGCCAAGCTGAGCAGGAGCTTTATCTTAAAAGAGGTGGGGCAGGCAAAAGCCCGGGCGCGCTACCCAGCCTCACCGCCGTCCCGGAAGTCCGCGTTCCTGCCCCGAAAGGCCGGCCCCAGAAAGTACAAAGCGGGTGCGCCACCTTGCCTCGGTGACGCACCCGCTCCCGGCTCACTGCCGTGTGTTTCCAGATCAGTCGTTGACTCCGTAACGGTGGCCGAGCAACAACCCTTCCACCGAGCCGGCGGCGTCGAACACCAACGCCCACCGCAGCGTCCCCGGAGCGGGAATCGACGGGGAGTCGAACCACTGCGCGGCCGCCAGACCCGGGCGGACCTTCTGCCGCAGGCGACGTGCCGCCAACCAGGCGATCAGGTCCAGCTCCAGGTCGCTGGCGAGATCGCGGACGTCGATCTCCTCCTCGTCCTCGTCGCCTTCGAGGCCGCCCAGCAAGTGCAGGGCCGTGACCTCCGTGACCATCCCTAACAGCAGGCCCATCACGGCCTTCGGCGGGACCAGGGGGTTGAGGTCGTAGTGGTAGAGCACGCCGGAGCCGAGGTCTTCGTCCTCCGGTTCATCGAGGTCGAGGTAGCAAGGCACGTAGTCCGGCAGGCTGAAGTTCCACTGCACCAGGCCGTTGGCCTCGTAGAGTTTTCCGAACATGGCGCGCTCGCGTTCACCGACGCAACCGGCGAACTCGTCGAAGTCCGGGGTCTGGAACTCCGGTTCCCCGACGGTGCGCCACCGCACCGGGGCGATCAGCTCGTCGCGGGACGCGCCCGTGACGTCCGCGGCGAGGAACAACTCCAGGTCTTCTCCGTGGGATCCGGGCACGACGATCGGGCGCGCCGAAGGCCGGGGGAAAGCGCCGTACAGCGACCACTCCAACTCCGTGCGCAACGGGGTGCGGCACAGTTCGTCCCACATGCTTCTGACTGATATTTTCATGGGCCCATATCGTCGGGCCAACTGTTCTGCCGCGACCATGGCCTGGCACGCGGTCAGTTGAACGTTTACAGCGGCGAATTCGAGCATCCATCGCTCCACCGCCGCCCGCTTGCTCCTACCCATGATTTGTTTTACTTCATAGGCGGTCTCGCGGAGGATTCGCATATCGCTCATGGAGACTATTTCACCACATGGCAAGGACATTATGTGTATGTGTTCGCAAAGCGGCTCTTTTCATGTCGCCCGCCAGGGCCCTTCTTTCCACCAAAAGGCGGAAAAAGGGGTCAACGAAAACTCGGACGGGGTTAGCGGCGGTCAGGCGAGCCGCTTCAGATACCAGGCGTCCATGGCCGAATGCTCTGACCCGGGCAGTGGTTGAGTCAGCGGCTTAAAGCCGTATTTCTCGTAGAGGGCGCACGCGGCCTCCAGCTTGTGCATGGTCTCCAAGTAGCAGTGCCGGTAATGCTCGGCGGCGAACGCCAGGGCCGTGTCCATGAGCTTCCTGCTCAGTCCCCTCCCCTGCACGTCGGGGCGCAGGTACAGCTTTTGGAGCTCGCATACAGTGCCAGCGGCGCCGAACGGGGCTATCCCGACGCCGCCGACGACCTCCCCGCCTGTCTCGGCCACCCAATACTGCGCGGAAGACAGCCCGCGGTAGTGAGCGTGCAGATCATCCAGCTCCGGATCGAAGTAGGCGGAGCCGGGGACCGCCAAGTCATGGGCCTTCAGCGAATCCCTGATGATGGCCGCCACCGCCGCGTTGTCTTGTGCCCGTATCTCACGAATGATCATTCGGCCCCCTTCAGGTCTGTGCGCTTCATGGTAGAAGAAACGACGTCAGCTCCGGACCGGAGGGCATCCGATTCCCCAGGGTGGGCGATCATCTTCCCTCCCCGACTGCCCCAGCGCGGCAATTCTTCCGTCCTGCCCCGGGACTTTCCCCGGACCCGGTATTGCACGGGTTCCGTGCCGCCGATCCGCACGGTGGTCGGCGTGGCCGCCCTCGCGCGGCCGTAGTTCGCCGGGGAAATTTCCGCGATCACCTACCTGAGCTCCCGCTGACTTTCACCCGGCCGCGACCTACCCCACCCCCAGAAAGCACGAAACGCTGCCTGGCACGTACAGTGTCAGGCAGCGTCATCGCTGGTCAGGGGGCTAATCGCTAGTCGCGCCAGCCGCCACGACCACCACGGTCGTCGCGGTCGCGCCCGCCGCGGTAACCACCGCGGCCACCGCGATCGCCACCACGGTCACGGTCCCGGCCACCACGGTAACCGCCGCGATCGTCGCGGTCACGCCCGCCACGGTAACCACCGCCGCCACCACGGCCACCACGCTCACGCGGCGGGTGGGTTGCGTTGGCGTCGCGCTCAATGTTGATCAGCTGGCCGGAGATGCGGGTGTCGCTGAGACGGTCCAGCACGCCGCGGTCCAGGTTCTTCGGCAATTCGACCAGGGTGTGGTCGACGGCGATGGTGATGCGTCCGAAGTCCTTCGAGTTCAGGCCGCCTTCGTTGGCCAGGGCGCCGACGATGGCTCCCGGGCGCACGTGCTGGCGCTTGCCCACCTCGAGGCGGTAGGTCTCGAAGTCGCCGTCGCGGCGGTCACGGCCACCGCGGTCGCGGCCACGACGGTCGTCGCGGTCCCACTTGTCGCGGTCCTGACGGTCGCGGCGGTTGTCCTTCGGCGGTTCCTTCATCAGGAAGTCCGCTCCGGCCTGCGCCTGTGCGGCCAGGGCTGCGGCGACGTCCTCCATCGGCACGTCCTTCTCCTCGGAGTAGGAACGGACCAGGGAACGGAAGAGTTCGAGCTGCTTGGATTCGAGCGCCTCGGTGATCGAGTCCGCGAACTTCTCTTTGCGGGACTCGTTGACCTCGTCGACGGTCGGCAGCGACATCTCCTCGAGCTTCGCGTTGGTGGCGCGCTCGATGGAGCGGAGCATGCGGCGCTCACGCGGGGTGACGAACAGGATCGCCTCGCCGGAGCGTCCGGCACGGCCGGTGCGGCCGATGCGGTGGACGTAGCTCTCGGTGTCGTGCGGGATGTCGTAGTTGACCACGTGGCTGATGCGGTCGACGTCCAGGCCGCGGGCGGCGACGTCGGTGGCCACCAGGATGTCCAGGCGGCCGTCCTTGA
>CALZCR010000140.1 GCA_945631445.1 uncultured Corynebacterium sp.
GCGCCGCGCCTTCGCAGCCATCGTCGCCGCCCTGCTGGCCGCCGTCGTCGCCCTCGCCGCACCAGCCCAGGCCTCCGCCTCCTCTCTCCCCAACCTCCCTCCCCCGCCGGAACTGCCGCAGCTCTCCCAGGACGTCTGGCTAGATGAACTCGGCCGCCCGACGCAATACACGCAGGACCAGGTCCGCTTCCTCGCCGACCAGCCCTGGGTGCCCGACGAGGCCAGCGACCTGATGTTGACCGCACTCAACTTCTTCGCCGGCGACGGCGACACCGGCGGCCCGCCCTTGCCGGAGGAGGCCCCGACATTCACCCAGTTCTACTGGCCCACCGTCTCCGGCGACTGCATCGGCGACGGGCTGGACTCCGTCGGGTCCGCCATCGCCGTGCCCGGACCCGCGGAGATCCCCGCCCCGGGAGCCGCGCCGGGCCAGACCGCGTTTTTGTTCACCGCGCTGGGCACCGCCCCCGCCGCGGGCGAGCAGCACATGACCGTGCGCTGGCTCAACGTCGACACGTTGACCTACGGCGAAACCCAGCTGGCGGACAACGGCGTCAACCCTGACGGGCCGGCCACCCTCTCCGGGGTCGGGGACACCGGGCACGGGCGCATCTTGGCGGTGCTCGAAGGCACCGTCGCCACCGAAGACAACACCTGTTCCTTCCTCCCCACCGCCGCCGTCATTGAAGCGAGATAGAACGTGGATTTACACCCCATCAAACACGAAAGCTTTGACGTCTCGGCACGCGTCAACACTGACCCCAAGGGATTCCTCCGCCAGGTGGACTCCTACCGCCCCACCGATTTCGGCCTGTACATGGCCCGGGGCGCGGACCACCCCCGCTTCGGATACTTGGAATCCTGGCTGCTGCCCGACCTGCATCTGCGCGCGAACATCTTCCACTTCCGCCCCGGCGTCGACGAACCCCAGGACTTCTATTTCGACGTCGCCGACATCGAACGCGGCGCACCCGACGGCGGGGTCTGGACCACCCGCGACCTCTACGTCGATCTCGTGTCCGTCACCGGTGACTCAGTCGACGTCCTCGACATCGACGAATTGTCCGCCGCCTGCGCCGCGGGCCTGATCAGCGCCCGCGACACGGAAGTCGCCGTTGAAGCCACCCTCACCGCCGTCGAGGGCATCACTCGTCACGATGACGACGCCATGGCGTGGCTGACCTCCCTCGGTTACGACGTAACATGGGCCGAACACGTCGAACTCGCCCCGGAGAGGTAAATGGATCGGATCTACCACAACCCCCAGTGCTCCACCTCCCGTGAAGCCCTGAAGACGCTTCAGGCCGCCGGCCGCGACCCCGAGGTCATCAACTACCTCGAGACTCCGCCGAGCAGGGAGGAACTCACGCGGTTGATCGCCGCCGCGGGCCTGAGCGTGCACCAGGCCGTGCGCACCCGCGAGCCCGCCTACCAGGACGCTGGCCTGAGCAAGGACAGCAGCGACGATGAACTGCTGGACGCGATGATGGAGACGCCGCGGCTGATCCAGCGACCCATCGTGGTCACCGACAAAGGGGTCCGCATCCCCCGACCCATGTCACTGCTGGACGAGATTCTCTAGCTTGCCCGCCGACGCCGGTTTTTCTGCACGTGCAGAATCATCGTCGTCGAAACTCAGGGCGCCCGACTCATCCCAATCGCCGCGCCACTCCGCCGCGGGGGCGTCGAATAACCCCGGCTCCTGCCCCACCTTCATCGGAAGGCTACGGTTCTGCGACAGGTAGACACTGCCGTCGCGGAAAGAAAACCGCAACGCCGCGCCGTCGATCTCGATCTTCGCCATGCTGGAGCTCACCAGCGCATGGCACGCGGAGCACAACGGGACGAGGTTGTCCGTGCCCGTGCCTCCCCCGGCGGAGTACTCCACGATGTGGTGGAACTCCAGGAAACGGGCGTGGTTGCACCCCGGCATCGCACACTGGAACATCCACCGCGCCAGCAAGGCGGTCTCCTGCCCCGGGGTCACCAACCGACGGGACCGCCCCATTTTCATGGTCACCCCCTTGGCGTCGAGGAGATGGCCCCGGAACTGGCCGTTGAGGACCAAGTCTTTGAGCAAGTCGGAGGGAGCCCCCGGATTCGCGGGCAAAAAGGCGTGCCCGTCCTCGGTGACCATCACATGCACCTGCGCGCCCGGGGCCTGCCGGGCGCTCGTCTCGGCCGTGCGGGCGAGGTTCATCATGCCCAGCAGGCCGGACAGCAGCGCGGAACGCAGCGGCGGGCCGAACCGGGTGACGGGGCGGCCCTGCCCGTCGGCGGCCGGCACCGCCGGAGCTTCCTCCTCGGCGGCGTCGATGAGTTCGCCGACCGCCTCATCGTCGGCGAACTGGTCCGGGTCGACGTCCGCCAGATCCCGCAGATTCGCCAGTTCCCCGCATTTTAAGGCGGCGGCGAATTTCGCGCCCAGTTCGGGGCTCAGGTCACCGGAAAAGCGGTAGCGGCCGGTGTTTTTGTCGATCCACATCTTGAAGCTGTCCGCCCGCGGGCCGTCATCGTCGTCGACGCTGCGGCGGCCAGCCAGCGCGAGAGCCAGTTCATTCACGCTCAGCGTCACCGCCAGCGCCAACAACTCGGCCTCGTTCTCGGGAGTCAGGTGCGAGGCCAGCAGCCGGATCTTCGAGTAAGACAGCTCCGCGGCGAGGAAGGCCGCCGCGATCAGCGGAAATTTCCCTAACGTCCGGGAGACGCCGAGGTATTCGTAGGCGGTCTTGTCTGCGACGTCCAGTGTGCGGCTCAGCCAACACACCGTGGAGGGTGCTCCAGCTTCGCGGGCCAAGTCGCGGGCGTCGAACTCCGCGAGCGAGAGCAAAAATCGGGCTTTGTGACGGGTCAGGTCATCGTGGGCGCAGGTCAGAGAGGTCAGCAGGTCGGTGTCGGTCAGGTCGTGGACGTCGGCGAGTGAAGTGGCCAAGGCAGATTCCCCCGAAATAGAACATCATTGCGACTACGCCCCCACCATGCATCATCGCAACGACATTCGCCACCAAAAATCGAAACTCAGTTCGACGTCTCTTCGTCGACCGCCACCCGCCCCGGGCCAGCGAAATGCACCGCCTCTTGCGCCGCCCACATCTTCCACCACGGCGCGTAATCCGGGTCGCGCCGCAACGCCCGCTCTTTGCGCACCCGTTCCGGGGCGGTGATCCGCACCGTGCGCACCCGCCCCACCCGGGACGCCGCGGCGATCGAGTCCGCGGTCACCGCCCCCGCCCCCTCGACGATCAGCGAGTCCGCCGGATCCAACGGGACCCACTCCGCCCGCCGATCATGCACCCAATCCCAGCGCCAGAACCCCGGCCGGCGCGGATGCAGCACGTCCTCGGCCACCATGCGCGAGCCCTCCGCGAGCCCGTCCCATCCCGGGTAGAAGTCGTCCAAGTGCACCAGCGCCATGCCGGTCTCTTCGGCCAGGCGGCGTGCATACGTCGTTTTGCCGGAGCCAGAGGGCCCGTCCACGAGCACGACACAACGTTCAGACATGCCGGCTACCTCAGCCCCAGGAATCGGAAAGTGCCCGCCCAGACGGCCACGATCAACGAGCCGACCCCCACCGTCAAGGCCACGGCCATGACGACCCAGTCCCGGGCCCGCAGGACGGACGTCCGGGCCCACGTGCGCTGCCCCGCCCTTCCGAAGCCGCGCGCCTCCATCGCGGTCGCCAGTTTCGCCCCACGGCGCAAAGAGGAGACCAACACCCCGAACGCCACCCCCACCCAGTACCGCGGACCGGTCCGGTCGGCCAGGCCGCGGGCCCGGCGCGCCCGGCGCATGGATTCCACGTCGTCTTTGAGCAGCCCCACCAGCCGGAGGGCGGCGACGGAGCCGATGACGAAGCGCGGCGGCAGGCGCAGCACCTGGGACAGTCCGTCGCCGAGGTCGGTGGGGTCGACGTCGGCGCTGAGCACGATCACGGGCAGGGCGACGGCGAGCACGCGCAGGAAGATGGCGGCGGCGAGCCACAGGGAGTTGTCGGTGACGGTGATCAGCCACCAGGAGAGGTGGACGTCGCCGCCGGGTTCGCCGTAGAGCGCCATGGACACGGCGGCGACGGCGGCGGCGACGATCAGCCACCAGGAGCGGCGCAGCAGCCGCCACCAGGACATCCCGCACAGCGGCGCCAGAAGGAGGGTGAAAGCCAGCACGACGGTGGCGGAGACGGGGTCGATGCTCAGCAGCAGTGGGGTGGCGATGAGGACGACCGCGAGGATGCGGGTGACGGGGTTGACGTCGCTGAGCAGGTTCACAGCTTCACCTCGTGGTCGCCGAGGGCGGCGGTGAAGACGTCGTCGTGGGTGATGGAGGCGACGGCGACGCCGGCGTCGGTGAGTTCCCGCAGCAGGGTCACGAGTTCGACGAAGGTGTTTTCGTCTTGTCCGAAGGTCGGTTCGTCGAGGATGAGCACGCCAGGGGCGTCGACGAGGGCGGTGGCCACGGACAGGCGGCGTTTTTCTCCGCCGGAGAGGGTGAACGGGTTGGCGTCGAGCAGGTGTGTCAGCCGCAGGCGTTCGAGCAGTTCGTCGGCGCGTGGGCTGTCCCCGACTTCCCCGCGGACGGTGCGGGCGACGAAGTGATGCTCGGGGTCCTGGAAGACGTAGCCGATGCGATGGGCCAGGTCCGAAGACTTCCAGCGTATCGACGGCCCCGTGAGCCCTTGGCGCACCGACTCGGCGTAGTGGACTCGCCCGTCGAGCGGGGCCAGCAGCCCGGCGAGCGTTAAGGCGAGGGTGGATTTTCCGGCGCCGTTGGGGCCGGTGATCACGGTGGAGGACCCGGCGGGCAGGGCCAGGGTGCGCGGCGGGCCCCATTCGGTGACCAGCTCCTCGGCCCACACCAGCGGTTCTCCGGCGGCCCGGCGGGCCGGCGGTAATTCGGGGACGGGCGGCAGCGCGGTGATGTCGGTCAGCCCGTCACCCAGGTGCAGGATGCGGTCGACGAGGGGAAGCCAGTGGGTGGCCCGGTGTTCAGTGACGATCAGCGTCGCGCCGGTGCGCTCGACGACGCGCGCCACCGCCGCGACCACCTGCTCCCTGCCGGCGGGGTCCAGGTTGGCGGTCGGTTCGTCGAGTACGAGGATGCGCGCGCCCATGGCGATGACCCCGGCCAAGGCGAGGCGTTGTTTCTGCCCGCCGGACAAATGCCGGGTGGGGTGATCCAGCGGGAGGTCGAGGCCGACCAGTTCGAGGGCTTCCTCGACTCGGGGCCAGATCTCGGCGCGCGGGATCCCGAGGTTCTCGCAGCCGAAGGCCACGTCGTCGCCGACGCGGGTGGAGATGACTTGGGCGTCCGGGTCCTGTAAAACCATGCCGACGGTGCCGTCCACGCTCAGCTCGCCGCGGCTTTCGCCTTCTTCGTCGTCGCTGAGCAGGCCGGCGATTCCGGCCAGCAGGGTGGATTTTCCGGCGCCGGAGTCCCCGGTCAGCAAGATCCGCTCCCCCGGGG
>CALZCR010000141.1 GCA_945631445.1 uncultured Corynebacterium sp.
GGCCAACACGCGCACGCCGCTGTCGTTGAGTCCCTTCGGCCCGATGTATCCCTTGATCAGGAAGGGGTACTTCTCGAAGTCCTCGCCCTCGGCCAACCGGAACTCAGCCGGTTCCAGGGAGGCCTCGAGCCGCTTGACGTCGAGTTCCCGGTCGCCCGGGAGGAGCACGCCGACGAGTTCGTCTTCCTCGACGCCCGGCTCGCTGACGATGACGGTCATGGCCTTGAGGGTGTCCGCGGCGGTGACGGCCCGGCCGTCGACGGTGACGCCGGCGCCATTGGCCCACTCCACCAGTTTGTCGATGGTTTCAGCTTCCGGGGTCTCATGGACCACGGCCTCCGGCAGCCCGGAGAAGTCGCGCTCGGCGGCCGGCGGGGTCACCACGGCCTCGACGTTGGCGGCGTAGTCGCCCTCGGTGGAGCGCACGAAGGTGTCTTCGCCGGTGGGGCTGACGGCCAGGAACTCCTCGGAGGCCGACCCGCCCATGGCCCCGGACGTCGCCTTACAGATGACGTAGTCGATGTTCAGGGAGTCGAAGATGCGCTGATAGGCGGCCCGGTGCTTCGCATAAGACTCCGCCAGCCCGGCGTCCGTCATGTCGAAGGAATAGGAATCTTTCATCACGAACTCGCGGCCCCGCAGAATGCCCGCCCGCGGACGCGCCTCGTCCCGGTACTTGGTCTGGATCTGGTACAGCGTGACCGGGAAGTCCTTGTAAGAGGAGAAGAGGTCTTTGACCGTGGCGGCGAACATCTCCTCATGCGTCGGGCCCAGGAGCATGTCTGCGCCGCGGCGGTCCTGGAGCCGGAAGAGCTCCTCGCCGTACTCGGTCCAGCGGCCCGTGGTGTCAAAGGGCTCGCGGGGCAACAGCGCCGGGAAGAGCAGTTCCTGCCCGCCGAGGGCGTCCATTTCGGCGCGGACGACGTTTTCGAGCTTGCGGAGAGTGCGCAGCCCCAGCGGGAGCCAGGAATAGACTCCCGGCGCGGCGCGACGGATGTAACCGGCGCGGACGAGCAGCTTGTGCGAGGGGACTTCAGCGTCGGCAGGGTCCTCGCGCAAAGTGCGCAGGAACAGCTGAGACATGCGGGTGATCATGTCAAAGAACTCTACCCGGTAGCGTGATTTACATGTTGATCGTCCTGCCCCCTTCTGAGACCAAGGCTTCCGGCGGCACGGGAGAGCCGCTGGATTTTGCCCGCCTGTCCTTCCCCTCGTTGAATCCGGTGCGCGAAGAACTGGTGGCCGAGGTGTCTGCGCTGCAGGTCGAGGAGACGATGGCGCAACTGGGTCTGTCGGAGCGGTTGCGCAGCGAGGCGGAGGCGAATCGGGAGTTGTTGTCTTCCCCGACGATGCCCGCGGTGGAGCGGTACACGGGTGTGTTGTACGACGCGTTGGATGCGGCGACGTTGCCTGATCGGAGGCAGTTGGCGGTGGGCTCGGCGCTGTTCGGTGTTCTGGGGGCGGATGACCCGATCCCGCGCTACCGGCTGTCCGGGGGTTCGAAGCTTGGCTCGCGGACGATGAAATCCCGGTGGGGCGCGTCCGTCACGGAGGCGTTGTCAGAGGTGGATGGCCTAGTGGTGGATCTTCGTTCCGGGGCGTATCAGCAGCTGGGCCCGCTGAAGCGGGCGGTGACGGTGCGCGTCGAGAGTGTGCTTGACGACGGTTCGCGGAAGGTCGTCAGCCACTTCAACAAGCACCATAAGGGGGTGTTGGCCCGGGAGCTGGCGGACAAGGAGGCGGAGTCGGTCGAGGACGTCGCTTCGTGGGCGGAAGCGGCGGGCATGACCGTGGAGGTGATTTCCGCCACTGAGTTGACGCTGGTGGTCTAGCCTCGAAGGCATGCAGTTTCCGTCTTCGGCCTCTTCTTGGGTGTACCTCGCCTCGCTGGGTGCGCCGGTGGTGGCCGTGATCGTCTTAGCGCTGCACTATCCGTACTTGCCGGAGGTGATTCCGGTGCACTTTAACGTCGCGGGGGAGCCGGACGGTTTCGCGGACAAGTCGTGGGTGACGGTGTTTGCGTTGCCGGCGCTGGCACTGGCGCTCGCGGGGTTGTTCGTGGTGATGGAGGTGGTCCGCCGCCAGGCGTGGGATCCGCAGCCGATGGATGAGGCGGCGGAGCGTGCGGTCCGGGTGCCGTTTTCCCGGTCCGCGCATGCGCGGGCGCATCATTTTTTGGCGGCCACGAACCGGTGGTTGGCGTGGTTGGGGTTGACCGTCTCTGCGGGGCTGAGCATGTTGGCGACGGCGGCGCTGGTTCCGGAATACCGGTGGTTGTTCATCCCGGCGCTGGTGCTGGTGCTGCTGGGCACGACCGTGGTCGTGGTGGTCGGGTTGTTCTTGAGCTTTAGGGCCGAGTCGCAGGCGAAGGAATGGTTTCCTCCGGATGAAGAGGAGCTGGAGCGAGACCGGTTGCTCTCCCCCGCTGACGCGCAGCGGCAGGTGTATCGCCTCGGCGGGTTCTTTTATCGCAACCCGGCCGATCCGGCGGTGATCGGGCCGTCGTACGCCAATTCCGGCAACATCGACATCAATGTGGCGCATCCGCCCGGCGCGTTGTTCTACCGGTGTGTGGCGGTGTTGGTGGGAGCGGTGACCATCCTGCCGATAGTGATGACCATTCTTTAGTATGACTTCTTCCCGGCTGGTAGATTGATGTTTTATGGAAAAGATCCCGGCCAACGTCCTGCGTGCGGCCACCGTGGCTTTGTTGGTGATGTCGGCGCTGGTGATTGTGGTGGGTTATCCCTCGATCCCGGATCCGATGCCCGTGCATTACGCGGGGGCGGACCCGTCGACCGTGCAAGACAGGTCGTGGTGGTCGGCGCTGTTTCTGCCCGTGCTCGGCGGGGTGGCGCTCGTGCTGTCGGTGCTGTTGTGCACGGACGCGCGCAGATCGACGGACCCGCAGCCGGTGCGCGACGGCAGGGGCGTCGCGGTGCCCTACTCCCCCGCGATGGCCGGGCGGCAGCGTGAGCAGATCAAGGCCGTCAACCTGGGGTGGTCCTGGTTGGCGCTGGGCTTTGCCGTCGGCGTGGCTTACGCCGGTCCCGTCGCGGTGCTGCCCGCCTTGGCCCCGGCGTCGCGGTTGTCGTTGCCGGTGATCGTGGTCGCCACTTTCCTGGGGCTGTTGAAGATGCTGAACCTGGTGGTCGCCACGGGTCGGCGGGTGCGCGCGGAGGCGGAGCCGGACCTGGAGGAGGTGCAGCGGGCGGAGGCGTTGGGTGAGGAGAAGAAGGTGTTTCGGCTGGGGGCGTTTTATTACAACCGGCTGGACCCGATGCCGATCGTCAAGGCCCGGCGTCAGCCCGATGCGATGGAGTTCAATTACGCCCACGGCCCCGGGCGCCGGTTTTTGTGGTCGTTGCTGGCGGTGTTCGTGGTGGTGGCCGCGGTCGTGGTCATCCCGACTTTCACGACGATGTAGCCTCCTCGCCGGGATGTGTGGGGCCGAAGGGCGGTCCCGTTCCCCGGCGGCGTCCGCGCCGTGTCCCCTCCCCTAGGGCCGACGTGAGGTGAGGGCCGCGTGGAGCGCACAGGACAACGCCGCCGAGGGACGGGACGCTGTGGTGCGTTCTCCCTGCCTCGGCGGCGTCGGGCGTGAGTCAGTGGTGTGTCATCATCCACCCAGGGGCGTCATCAGCCCCAGGGTGGTGGGCAGCCAGATGGATAGCTGCGGGATGAACACCACGGCGAACAGCGCCAGGATCAGACCGCCGAGGTACGGCCACAGCCTGCGGATGACCGGTTCGATGCGCAGTCCCGACACTTGGGCGCCGACGAAGAGGACGTTGCCGATCGGCGGGGTGATCACGCCCAGCGAGAGGTTCATCACGACCATGGCGCCGAAGTGCACCGGGTCGACGCCGAGTTCGGTGACGATCGGCAGGAAGATGGGCACGAAGATCAGGATCGCCGGGGTCGGGTCCATGAAGGTGCCGATCAGCAGCAGGATGATCATGATGATGAAGAGGATGATCACCTTGCTCTCGGACACACTCAGCAGGCCGCTGGCGATCAGGTCCGGGATGCCGGCGAAGGCCATCACCCACGACAGCGCCGAGGACGCCGCCACGAGCAGCATGACGATGCAGGTGGTGCGGGTGGCGTTGAGCAGGATGTGGGGCAGGTCCTTGATCCGCAAGGTGCGGTAGAGGAAGCCGAGGACCAGGCAGTAGATCACGGCGATGGCCGCGGACTCTGTCGGGGTGAACCAGCCGAGCAGGATGCCGCCGATGACGATGAAGATCATGAACAGGCTGGGCACCGCGCGCCAGATGACGTAGAGCCCCTGCGCGATCGTGGGGTGCTGCGTCTGGCGCTTGTAGTTTTCCTTGCGGGCGAGCCACACGGCGATCACCAGCACCACCAGCAGCCAGAGGACGCCGGGTCCGACGCCGGCCATGAACAGCGCGGCGATCGAGGTGGAGGAGACCAGGGAGTAGACGATGAAGGTGTTCGACGGCGGCAGCAGCATGCCGGCCGGCGCGGAGGCGACGTTGACGGCAGCGGAGTAGGCCCGGTCGTAGCCTTCTTCACGCATGCGCGGGCTCATGACGGTGCCCACCGCGGAGGCGGAGGCCACGGCGGCGCCGGAGACGGAGCCGAACATGCCGTTGGCCACGACGTTGGTCATCGCTAGGTTGGCCGGCATCCGGCCGACGAGGACTTTGGCGGCGTCGATCAATCTGGCGGCGATGCCGCCGGAGTTCATCAACGCCCCCGCCAGCACGAAGAACGGGATGGCCAACAACGAGAAGGAGTTGGTGCCCGTGAACATGCGTTGGGCGACGGCCTGGGCCGCGTTTTCCGGGCCCAGCACGGCCATGGCGGCGATCAGCGAAGGCAAGCCGATGGCGATCGCGATCGGGACGGAGGCGGCGATCAACAAGACGATGCCGACGAGCAGGATGAGTGCGGCAACCGCAGAGGGGGACAACATTAGCGGCCTGCCTCCTTCGAATCAGTTGCGTCAGCCTCAACGGACGCGACGAGGGTGGAATCGGATGCGGCGGACTGCGCCGGCTCGGCCACGGGATCCTCGATCTCCGGGTAGGGATCGGTCTCTCCCAGGGACAGGCCGACGATGTCCATGAGCGCGAAGATCGCGATGAACACGCCGGCGATGGGGATGACCAGGTAGACCCAGCCGATGGTGAACGGCAGGGCCGTCAGGTTTTGTTCCCACGCGATAGACGCGGCCAGGTAACCGCCCCACACCAGGCCGACGAGGGCGAAGAGCAGCACCATGGCCTGCACGAAGATTTGGGCCACGCGCTGGCCGGCGAAGGGGAGTTTGCGAGCCAGGAAATCGACGGCGATGTGGCCGCGCTCCCCGAACAGGAAAGCGGAGCCCAGGAAAGAAAGCCAGACGAACAGCAGGCGGGCGAGCTCCTCGGACCAGGTCGACGGCTCGTTGAGGATCTGACGGCTGATGACCTGCCAGGTCGTCGTGGCCAC
>CALZCR010000142.1 GCA_945631445.1 uncultured Corynebacterium sp.
ACGAGGTGCTGGAGCTGGATGAAAAGCTCGCGGTTTACGTGCGGGAATGGTTTGAGTTCCCGGAGCCGCCGGCCGTGTCGATCACCGTGGCGGAGGCCCGCAGCGCGACGCACGCCATGGCCCCGGGTTCGACGGACGTGCTCATCCGCGACGTCTTCGTCGGCGGGGACATTCCCGAGCACCTGTGCACCGTGGAGTTTTTCGCCGCGGCCCACCGGGCGTTGTCCCCGGGCGGGTTGTATGTGGCCAACCACGCGGCCTTCCCCGGCTTGCAGACGACCCGCAGGGAGCTGGCCGGCATGCGGGAAGTGTTCCCGCACGTCGTCGCGGTCGCGGACCCGGAGATCCTCGCCGGGCGCATGTACGGGAACATGGTGTTGCTCGGTTCTGATTCGCCGATCGAGGAGGGGCCGATCTTGGAGAAGCTTCGCGCGGCTCGGGCGCATGCCACCACTAAGGGAGGCGACTGGGTGGAGAAGGTAAAGGGCACCGCGCGCCCGCGGCTCGACAGGGCATGATGGGGAACATGAACCCTGTTTTCCTGGACCGGGCCGTCGATCTTTCCCGCCGAGGCATGCGGGCGGGGGAGGGCGGGCCGTTCGGCGCAGTCATCGTCCGCGGCGAGGAGATCGTCGCCGAGGGCGTCAACCGGGTCATCGCCACCCGCGATCCCACCAACCACGCCGAAATAATCGCCATCCGCAGCGCCGCGCGCGTGCTCGACAGCTTCGATCTCTCCGGCTGCGAGCTCTACGCCAACGCGGAGCCGTGCCCGATGTGCCTGGGGGCGATCTACTGGGCACGGCTGGATGCGGTGTACTTCGCCAACTCGCGTGCCGACGCCGCGGAGATCGGCTTCGACGACGCCATGATCTACGAGGAGTTGGACAAAGACGCCGACCAGCGACGCATCCCTTTTAAGCATCACCCCGATGCCCGGGCCCGGGCGGTGTTCGCCGAGTGGCTGGCGACAGAGGACAAGACGCAGTACTGAGCGAGCGACGGCAGCGTTACACGGTCGGGGAGGGGTTGGCCTCGTAGTAACCCTCGCGTCGTTTGATCCAGTTGATGGCGGCGTAGGTCACCGGCAGCAGGACGGCCTCCAGGGCGGTCTTCCACACGAAGCCGACGATGACGTAGTTGAGGAAATCGCCGGCGGTGGTGATGCCGATGACGGAGGCGGCGATGGTGCAGAAGATCAGGGTGTCGGCGAATTGGCCGACCACGGTGGAGCCGAGCAGGCGCACCCAGAGGGATTTTTCACCGGTGCGGCGTTTGATCAGCTGCAGCGACCAGGCGTTGAGCAGCTGGCCGACGGCGAAGCCCGCCAGGGAAGCCACGAGGATCTGCGGCACCAGGCCGAGGACGGCGGCAAAGGCGTCTTGGCCGTCGTAGAAGTCGGCGGCGGGCAGCCAGATGGCCAGATAGAAGGACGCGGCGGCGAAGATGGCCAGGCCGAAGCTCGTCCAGATGGCCAGCCGCGAGTTTTTGAAGCCGTATACCTCGGCGAGGACGTCGCCGATGACGTACGACAGCGGGAAGAGAAAGAACGCGGCGTCGAGCACCAGGGGCCCGATCTGGATGCCTTTGGTGGCGTTGATGTTGGAGATGATGAAGACGGCGGCGTAGACCGCCACCAGGACCGGGAAGAGGGCCGACCCGACCCGGACGTGCCGGGCGGGGGCGGCCTCCCCAGGGCCGGGGGTCTCAGAGGAAGAAGTCATGCGCCATATTGTGGCACGGGGTGCGCGGGCGGGCGTCGATAAGTTCTCTCAGATGGCCTGGGACAGTGTTTCGGCCGCGGCGGCGAGTTCTGTGCCCCAGACGTCGACGGGGGAGGGGGCCAGGCGTTGGCTGGGCCCGGAGACCGACAGCACGGCTACCAGGTGCCCGGAGCCGTCGAGCACCGGTGCGGAAAGGCTGCCGAGGCCGACTTCGCGTTCTTCGAGGGATCCGGCCAGCCCGGTGGCCACCACCTGCTCGAGTTCTGTGCTGGTGAAGGAGGCCTCGGGCAGGATCTCGGCTTGGACGTCCGCGGAGGCGTGGGCGAGGAAGACTTTCGCCGCGGAGCCGGAGTTCAACGGCAGTTGGGAGCCGACGGGCACGGCGTTGTGCAGTCCGCTGGCCGGCTCCTGGACGGCGACGCAGGTGCGTGTGGAGCCGGTGAGCCGGTAGAGCTGGACGGATTCGCCGGTGGTCTGCATGAGCTCCGCCATGATCGGGGAGGCGACGTCGATGAGCCGGGCGTGGTCCGGCGCGGAAAACGACGCCAGCCAGGGGCCGACGGTCCATTTTCCTTCGGAGCTGCGCGCCAGCAGGCGGTGGGTCTCTAAGGCGGTGGCCAGGCGGTGGGTGGTGGCGCGCGGCAGCCCGGTGGCCTCGCAGATTTCGTTCAGGCTCAAGGGCTCCTCCGCGACGGCGTTGAGGATGGCCACGGATCTGTCCAGGACTTGGATGCCTGAAATGCTTGGTTCTGCGCTATACTGTCCCATATAACGGATAGTACCGTCCCATCAGGTGAGATGCACGCGGCGTGACGGCGGCATGTCCTCAGACCGGGGCGCGAACACAAACAAGAAGGTGAACGAAGTATGACCGAGAAGCTCACTCTCGCCGAGAAGGTGTGGCGCGACCACGTCATCGCTCAGGGCGAAGACGGCGAACCCGACCTGATCTACATTGACTTCCAGCTCCTGCACGAAGTCACCAGCCCCCAGGCCTTCGACGGACTGCGCATGCACGGGCGCAAGATGCGCCGCCCGGACCTGCACCTGGCCACCGAGGACCACAACGTGCCCACCGAGGGCATCGTCTCCGGCTCGTTGCTGGAGATCCGCGAGCAGACCTCGCGCACCCAGGTCGAGACCCTGCGCAAGAACTGCGAAGAGTTCGGCGTGCGCCTGCACCCGATGGGCGACATCAACCAGGGCATCGTGCACACCGTCGGCCCGCAGCTGGGCATCACCCAGCCGGGCATGACCATCGTCTGCGGCGACTCGCACACCTCCACCCACGGGGCGTTCGGCTCCATGGCCTTCGGCATCGGCACCTCCGAGGTCGAGCACGTCATGGCCACCCAGACGCTCTCGCTCAAGCCCTTCAAGACGATGGCCGTCGAGGTCTCCGGCGAACTGCAGCCGGGCGTGACCAGCAAGGACATCATCCTGGCGATCATCGCGAAGATCGGCACCGGCGGTGGCCAGGGCCATGTCATCGAGTTCCGCGGCGAGGCCATCGAAAAGCTGTCGATGGAAGCGCGCATGACCATCTGCAACATGTCCATCGAGGCCGGCGCCCGCGCAGGCATGATCGCCCCGGACCAGAAGACCTTCGACTACGTCGAGGGCCGCGAATTCGCCCCCAAGGGCGCTGATTGGGACGACGCCGTCGCCTACTGGCAGACCCTGCCCACCGACGAGGGCGCCGAGTTCGATGCCGTCGTGCACCTGGACGCCGATAAGCTCACCCCCTTCGTCACCTGGGGCACCAACCCGGGTCAGGGCATCCCGCTGGGCGACAATGTCCCGGGCCCGGAGGACTTCGGCGACGACTCCGCCAAGACCGCCGCCGCCAAGGCCCTGGAGTACATGGGGCTGGAGGCCGGCACCCCGATGCGCGACGTCAAGATCGACACCGTCTTCCTGGGCTCCTGCACCAACTCCCGCATCGAGGACCTGCGCGCCGCCGCAGAGGTCGTCGAGGGCAGGAAGATCGCCGCCGACACCCGCATGCTCGTCGTCCCGTCGTCCGCGCAGGTCAAGGCGCAGGCGGAGGAAGAGGGCCTGGACAAGATCTTCCTCGACTTCGGCGCCGAGTGGCGCACCGCCGGTTGCTCGATGTGTCTGGGCATGAACCCGGACCAGCTGGCCCCGGGCGAGCGCTCCGCCTCGACGTCCAACCGCAACTTCGAGGGCCGCCAGGGCCCGGGCGGCCGCACCCACCTGGTGTCTCCGCTGGTCGCCGCCGCCACGGCCGTGACCGGCCACCTCGCCAGCCCCGCCGACCTGTAAAGGAGCCTTCACACCATGGAAAAGTTCACCACCCACACCGGCGTCGGCGTGCCGCTGCAGGCCTCCAACGTCGACACCGACCAGATCATCCCGGCCGTCTACCTCAAGCGCGTCACCCGCACCGGCTTCGACGACGGTCTGTTCGCCCAGTGGCGCAAGCAGCCCGACTTCGTCCTCAACCAGGACGTCTACAAAAACGGTTCCGTCCTGGTCACCGGCCCAGACTTCGGCACCGGCTCCTCCCGCGAGCACGCCGTCTGGGCGCTGATGGACTACGGCTTCCGCGTCGTGCTCTCGCCGCGCTTCGCCGACATCTTCCGCGGCAACTCCGGCAAGGCTGGCCTCGTCGCCGGCGTGATGGAGGAATCCGACATCGAGCTGCTGTGGAAGCAGATGGAACAGGAGCCCGGACTCGAGCTGACGGTGGATCTGGCGGAGCGTTCCGTCACCGCCGGTGGCAACGTCTACTCCTTCGAGATCGACGACTACACCCAGTGGCGCCTGATGGAAGGCCTCGACGACATCGGGTTGACCCTGCGCAAGGAAGAGCAGATCACCTCCTACGAGGCCACCCGCCCGTCCTTCAAGCCGGCCGTCACCGGCGCCGGCGCGTAAGCGTACCGACGCTCGCCCACCCCGCCCCGCGCAGCTCTCACCGGCTGCGCGGGGCGGCGGCGTCTCCGCGGGCCTCGGTCACTTCAGCGGCAGCGCCGACTCCAGGTAGTCCGCGCCGGTCAGCTCCCCGTCGGCGAAGGCCAGCACCCACACGCCGCCCTTCTTGACCTTCAGCTCCTCCGGCAACGGCAGCCGCCCGTTCTCGGACAGCCACCGCAGCATCTCCGGCATCGCCGTGCCCTGCGAGACGATCATCGAGGTTCCGCCGCCCTCGACGACCTCGGCGAAGCGGCGCTTACACGCTTCCGGGTCCCGCAGCCACGCCTCGTCCCCGAACAGCGGGTCGACCTCGACGTCGAAGTTCAGCTCGTCGGCCAACGGCGCGGCCGTCGCCTGGCAGCGGTCCGGCTCAGCGGAGAAGATCCGCTCGGGCTGGTACGGCAGCAGCATCGGCACCAACATCTCCGCCTGACGCCGGCCCTTCTTGTCCAGGGGGCGCAGGTCGTCGTCTCCGGCCCACTGGCCGCGCTTGAAGGCGCGGCCGTGGCGCACGTACAGGACCCGGGCGGTGCTCGGCAGCGAGAAACGCTTCGCCGCCTTATCCAGCACCCCGGCGTCCACGTCGTAGCTGAGCAGCTTCTTGGCCTCCTCGATCGAGGCCCACCGCAGTTCGTCGACCTCCTCGTTGGGGGCGAATTCACCGGAGAGCACCTGCGCCGTCCAGTAGTAGACCACCTTCGTGCGCCCAGCGACGGGGTAGGAGACCTTGCCCAGCAACTTGCCCAGACGCACCTCGAACCCGGTCTCCTCCAGGATCTCGCGGGCGGCGGCCG
>CALZCR010000143.1 GCA_945631445.1 uncultured Corynebacterium sp.
TCGCTGTCTGGGAAGCCCGGACCCGGGGCGCGCAGGTCAAGCTCATCGACGATCGCAGCCCGGCCACCGCTGATTCCGCCCCGCACCGGGAGTTGAAGGACCGGCTGATCTCCACCGCCGCCGAGCTAGCCGACGGCGACGCGTTGACGGTGCGGCTGCTGCCGCCGGGCCGCCGTACCTATGCCACGCTGGTGGCGGAGCTCGGCGACGGCGAAGCCCGGCGCGTCAGCGTGCCCGTCACTCACTGACGGAAAAGACCTTGCCCCCACGTGCTTTCTTCTTTTTCTCTCCGCCGGTGACGTCGGTGTCGTCCAGGTCGAACATCGAGCTCAAGAAGTCCGCCATCCACTGCAGCAGCTCTTCGTCGCGCAGCTTCGGGTCGGTGACGTTGCGGCCGGCTTTGGGGAAGGACAGCTGAATGGCCTTGGCCGCGGCGCGGTAGGTCGAGCCCGGGAACAGGCGTTTGAGTCGAACCTGCTTGGAGTCGGCCAATTCCACCGGGTGGACCTTGATGCGGGTGCCCTGCACCCCGACGTCGGTGACCCCGGCGCGACGGGCCTGGTGCCGCAGGCGGGCGACGGCCAACAGCCGGGAGACTTCTTCCGGGACGGGGCCGTAGCGGTCCTCCATCTCCTCCACGATCAGCTGCAGATCCGTGTTGTCCTTCGAGGAGGCGATCTTGCGGTAAATCTCCAGACGCAGGCGCTCGGAGTTGATGTAGGACTCCGGGATGTGCGCGTCGACGGGCAGATCGATGCGGATTTCCTTCGGCGCCTGGTCGGTGGCGTCGATGGTCTCGCCCTTGGCCAGGGCCTTGTATGCCTCGACGGCCTCGCTGACGAGGCGGACATATAAGTCGAAGCCGACGCCGGCGATGTGCCCGGACTGCTGCGCGCCGAGCACGTTGCCGGCGCCGCGCATCTCCAGGTCCTTCTGCGCCACAGCCATGCCCGCGCCCAAGTCGTTGTTTTGGGCGATGGTGGCCAGGCGGTCGTAGGAGGTCTCCGACAGGGTCGCGCCCTTGGGATACAAGAAATAGGCGTAGCCGCGCTCGCGGGAACGTCCCACCCGGCCGCGCAGCTGGTGCAACTGGCTCAGCCCCATGTGGTGGGCGTTTTCGACGATCAGGGTGTTCGCGTTCGCGATGTCCAGGCCGGTTTCCACGATGGTGGTGCACACCAGCACGTCGTACTCGCGGTCCCAGAAGCCCTGGACCGTGCGCTCCAGCTGTTCCTCGCTCATCTGTCCGTGGGCGACGACGATGCGCGCCTCCGGCACCAGATCGCGCAGCTCACGGGCCTTCTTCTCGATGTCCGCGACCTTGTTGTGGATGAAGAAGACCTGCCCGTCGCGCAGCAGCTCGCGGCGGATTGACGCCGCCACCTGCTTGTCCTCGTAGGCGCCGACGTACGTCAACACCGGGTGCCGGTCCTCTGGCGGGGTGAGCATGGTGGTCATCTCCCGGATGCCGGACATGCTCATCTCCAGGGTGCGCGGAATCGGGGTGGCCGACATCGTCAACACGTCCACGTGACTGCGCAGCGCCGTGATGTGCTCCTTGTGCTCCACGCCGAAGCGCTGCTCTTCGTCCACGACGATCAACCCGAGGTTCTTCCACTGCACGCCCGTCTGCAGCAGACGGTGGGTGCCGATGACCACGTCGACGGACCCGTCGGCAAGCCCGGCGAGGATCTCCTTGGACTCCGCCGTCGAGGTAAACCGCGACAACTCCCGAATAGTGACCGGGAAACCATCCATGCGCTGAATAAACGTCTTCGTGTGCTGCTGCGCCAACAACGTGGTCGGCACCAACACCGCCACCTGGGTGCCGTCCTGGACCGCCTTGAACGCCGCCCGCACCGCCACCTCCGTCTTGCCGTAGCCGACGTCGCCGACGATGACCCGGTCCATCGGCGTGGTGCGCTCCATGTCGTGCTTGACCGCCTCGATGGCCTCCATCTGATCCTGGGTCTCGACGAAGGGGAAGTTGTCCTCCATCTCCGCCTGCCACGGGGTGTCCGGGCCGAACTTGCGCCCCGGCGCGGCCTGACGCTTGGCGTAAAGCTCCACCAACTCGCCGGCGATCTCGCGCACGGCGGCACGCGCCTTCTTCTTCGTGTTCTTCCAGTCCGAACCACCCATCTTCGACAGCGTCGGAGCCTCGCCGCCGGAGTACTTGCTCAAAATGTCGAGCGACTCCATCGGCACCCACAGCTGGTCCGCGGGCTGGCCGCGCCGGGCCGGCGCGTACTCCAGGACAATGTATTCGCGGCGGGAGGTTTCGTCGCCGGTGTTGATGGTGCGCTCGGCCATTTTCAAAAACCGCCCGATGCCGTGGGTCTCATGCACGACGTAGTCGCCGGTCTTCAGCGCCAGCGGGTCGACGCGGTTGCGACGTTTCGCGGGGCGACGCTTGGCGCCGGCGATGTCGCCGACCCGGTTGCCCGTCAGATCGGTTTCCGTGACCACCACCAGCGGCAACGCCTCGGCGTCCTTGTGCTTGCGCACCTGCGGGAACACCAGGCCCGCGTGGCTGAGTGCCTGGTACAACGTGATTTCGCCGGGGGTGGGCTCCCACCCCGGAGTGGCCACCTTGGCGGGCACGCCCTGCTCCCGGAAGCGTTCCACCATGCGCTTGATCGCGCCTTCGGCCGGGGCGATGAACGCCGCCCTGCCACCCGCGGTGGTGTGCGCGCGCAGCTCAGCCATCATCGCCGCGATCTGCTGGTCGTCCCCCCGCGGGGTCGGGCCGGGTTCATACTCCAAGGGCAGCGTCGCCGCCTCGTCGGCGGCGAACATCCCGGGCGGGGCGAAAGTCCACCACGGAGTGCCGCTGTCCTGTGCGGCCTCCTCCAACTCCTCGAAAGAACGATACGACGAGGCCGACAAGTCCAACCCCTCAGCGGCGACCGGGCCAGAAGCCCCCATGGCCGCCGCTTCCCACCCGGCGGCGAGGAACTCCGCGTCGGTGGACTCCAGATCCGCGATCCGGGTACGGATCTTCTCCGGGGCGATCAGCAGCACGTGCGCGTCCTCAGGCAAGAAATCCGGCAACGTGACCAACGGGCTGTCGCTGAGCACCGGGAGGAGCGCCTCCATGCCGTCGGCCGGGATACGGTCACCCAACTTCGTCAGCAGCTCCACCAGGGTGGCGTTGCCCGGGTACTCGGTGCTCAGCGCGCGGGCGCGCGCCGCGACGTCCTCGGTGACCGGCAGCTCGCGCGCGGGGTAGATCTCCACCCGGCCGACCTCGACGTCGTCGAGGGTGCGTTGATCGGCGACGGAGAACTGGCGGACGTCGGTGATCTCGTCGCCCCAGAACTCCACGCGCACGGGGTAGTCCAAGGTCGTGGGGAAGACGTCGAGGATGCCGCCACGCACGGCGAACTCGCCGCGTCTGGCCACCAGGTCGACGTGGCTGTAGGCGCGGAAGACCAGCTGGTCGGTGATCTCGCCCAGGTCGTGTTCCTCGTCTTCGGCCAGCACGATCGGGGCGCGCCCTTCGACGTCTTCGAGGATGGGCTGGCAAAAGCCGCGGGCGGCGGTGACCACCACCCGGTAGTCGGAGAGGTTGTGCAGGATCTCGGCGCGGCGGCCCACGATGTCCGCCCCCGGTGAGAGTCGTTCGTGCGGCAGCGTCTCCCACGAGGGGAACCAGGCGACTTTGTCGCCCATCATGGCGCGCAGCTCCGCGGCCAGGTCCTCGGCCTCGCGGCCGGTGGCGGTGACCACGAGCACCGGCGCGTGGTGTGCCAGGGTGCCGATGGCCCAGGGGCGGGCCTGGTCGATGGCCTCGATGTGCAGGCGGCGCTGCCCCACGTTTCCGGCCAGTCCCTTGAGCTTCGGGTCGGTGGCCGCCACTTTGAGCAGGCCCGCCAGCATCGCCGGGGCCGCCTTCGTCGTCTTCGCTGCCATAGTCTTGTCTGTCTACTCCTGCTCCTGCGTCGTGTCCTGGCCCTCGTCCTGCGGGGTGACCAGGGTGGGGTCCGGTGCACTCAGATCCACCGCCGCCAACTGCTCCTCCACCTCGTCGGCGGTGAGCAACTTTGGTTGGGCCTCCATGCGGGACAGCCCATTCCAACACAGGTTGACGATGTGCGCGGCCACCGTCTCCTTGTCCGGGGTGCGCTCGTCCAGCCACCACTGCGCCGTCGTGGAGACCATCCCGACGAGCGCCTGAGCATACAGCGTGGCCAGCGCGGGATCCAGCCCGCGGTGCGCAAACGCCTTGCCCAACAGGTGCGAGACCTGGTTGACGGCGATGTTGAGCAACGTCGCGTAGCTGCGGTCTTTCCCCGGCACGGAATCGCGCACCAGGATGAGGAAACCGTCGATCTCGTCTTCCACATAGCTCAGCAGGGCAACCACGGCTTGCTCGATGCGTTGGCGCCACCGCCCTTCCTGGATCGCGTCGACGATGACTTTTTCCAGGGCCAGCATCTCCCGGTCGACGATGACGGCATACAGGCCTTCTTTGCCTCCGAAATGCTCGTAGACCACCGGCTTGGACACCCCCGCCCGCGCCGCGATCTCTTCGACGCTGGAGCCGTCGAAGCCGCGTTCCGCAAAGACGGTACGCCCGATAGAAATGAGTTGTTCCCGGCGTTCGCGCCCGGTCATGCGCTGTCGAACCATGACGTCAAGCCTAGCCCCCGTCATCCGCCGGGGCGGTTTCGGATCTACGGGCGGGCATCGGGTAGGATCATTTTCCAGCGCCGCATGGCGCGGTTCCCTGTGGTGTAATCGGCAACACTACGGTTTTTGGTACCGTCATTCCAGGTTCGAGCCCTGGCGGGGAAGCAACTAGCTAAGGATCATGCACCATGGCCACTGATGACGCAGCCATTCATGTCGGCGAAGTCGACGGTCTCGCCGAGCCTTTCGCCTGGCCCGCGGACTCGACGCTGCTCGACGCCCTGCTGCAGGCGGGCATCCCGGCGCGACATTCCTGCACGGACGGCCAGTGCGGCACCTGTCAGTGCACCTTGACCGGCGGGCCTTTCCACATGCTCCACAATGAAGTGTTGGGATCCTACGAGATCGAGCAGGAAGATCAGACGCTGGCCTGCCAGACCCTCCGGGACGGTGAGGGGCCGTACCGGGCGGAGTTCGAATAGGTCACTTGAATAGGTCCCGGAAACTGAACGTGGTGCGCCGGTAGGCGGCGTTTTTCACTGAGCGTTTCGGGTTCTTGATGAACCCGGCGCCCTTTGTGCCGTAGCCGGGGATGACCTGCCGTTTGATCGCCCGCTTGGCCCGCCCGGTGGTGCGTGCCTTCAGGGAGCGGGTGAGGGAGGGTTTGCGCATGCCGAATTTCATGGCCCCATTGTCCCAGAAAGCGGTGCGTTGCGCCCCCGCCGGCTCAGCCCAGTGAGGCGGCGAGTTCCGTGTGGAAGCGCCTGGTGATCGCCGGGTGGGCCCGCAGCCGGGACTTCAGCGCGTTG
>CALZCR010000144.1 GCA_945631445.1 uncultured Corynebacterium sp.
GGTTCGTAGTAGACGGCGTCGCGCAACTCATCCGGCAGGTACTGCTGGGCGACCACCCCGCGCGGGTCGTCGTGCGGGAACTTGTAGCCCACGGCGTTGCCCAACTTCTTGGCGCCCTCGTAATGCCCGTCGCGCAGATGCGCCGGCACCGCCCCGGCCTTGCCCGCCCGCACGTCCGCCTGCGCCTTGCCGATCGCGTCGATCACCGCCGGCGACTTCGGCGCGGTCGCCAGATGAATCGTCGCCTGCGCCAACGTCAACCGGCCCTCCGGCATGCCGATCAACTGCACCGCCTGGGCCGCGGCCACCGCGGTCTGCAACGCGGTGGGATCCGCCATCCCGACGTCCTCGGAGGCGTGGACCACCAACCGGCGGGCGATGAACCGAGGATCCTCCCCCGCCTCCAACATCCGCGCCAGATAATGCAACGCGGCGTCGACGTCGGAACCGCGGATGGACTTGATGAACGCGCTGACCACGTCGTAGTGCTGATCACCGTCCCGGTCGTAGCGCACCACGGCGCGGTTGACGTTGTTGGTGACGGTCTCGATGTCCAGCCGGCCACCGTCGGCCACCGACTCCGCGGCGGCGTCGAGATAAGTCAGGGCGCGCCGGGCGTCGCCGCCGGCCAACAGCACGATCTGCTCCAGCGCCTCGTCCTCCGCCGTGATCCGGGCGCCCAAGCCGCGCTCATCGGCCAACGCCCGGTCTAAGACCGTGCGCAGATCCACCGGCTCAAGTGAGCGCAACTGCAACAGCAGCGAGCGCGAGAGCAACGGTGAGACCACGCTGAAGGAAGGGTTTTCGGTGGTGGCGGCCACCAACAACACGGTGCGGTTTTCCACCGCCCCCAACAACGCGTCCTGCTGCGTCTTCGAAAACCGGTGCACTTCGTCGATGAACAAGACGGTGCGCTGGCCGTCAATGAGGTCCCGGCGGGCCCGGTCAATCACGGCACGTACCTGTTTGACCCCGGCGTCCAACGCGGACAGCCCGACGAAGCTCTGCCCCATCGCCGCCGCGATCAAGGAGGCCACCGTCGTCTTCCCCGTGCCCGGCGGGCCATAGAGGATGACGGAGGCCTCGCCGGAGCCTTCCACCAGCCGACGCAACGGCTTGCCCGCACCGAGTAAGTGCTCTTGGCCCACGACCTCGTCCAGCGTGCGCGGGCGCATGCGCGCGGCCAGCGGCGCTCCCGGCCCCGCCTGAAAGAAGCTGGAGCCGCGCGCACCCGCCCCTTCCGGTTCCTGACCTGGCGGCCCGGCGTCGAACAGGGCGTCTTGGGACATGTCGGAATGCCTCTCCTAGGTGATTCTCGGGGCGCGGACCCGCTCCGCCACCTCGTTGGCCCACACGGCGACGACTTCGTCTTTCGGGTCCTTGCTCGCACGAGTGAAACGGGCCAAGGCCTCAAACGTCTCATACAGGTCGCGCCGGGCCAGTAACTCGTCGAGCTCGAAAGGCCCGGCGTCCGCTGGGCGCAGCAAAGCGTCCAGACCGCCGGGCAACTCGTCATCGCCGGCGACGTGCTCGCCCACCGCGCCGAGGGTGCCGTACTGCATCATGGCCACCGACGCGCTGGCCCAGCCCACCAGCGCAGCCAAGATGCGGGCGTGCAACAAGTCCTCGTTCTTGGCGTTCGGCCAGGTGTCCCCCACCTCTGCGACCCAGGCTTCGACGAAGGCCGCGGCCTCGTCGTCGCTGATCGGGTGGGCGGACAGGTACTGGGGGAAACCGGCGATGACGCACGCCAGGTCGAAGGAGACGTCGTGGAAGTTCGCCCACTCGTAGTCGAGGAACTGGGTGCGGTCGGCGACGATGATGTTGTCCGGCGACAGGTCGAAGGGGGTGAACGCGCGCGATCCGCCGCCGGTGAGGCGATGTTCCGCCTGGGCGGCGAATTCCCGCACCAACTCCGGGGTGGCGATATCGGCGTGCTGGAGGATCCTCAAGCCGGTCTCGATGGCCCGGCCGAAGAGCTGTTCGCGCTCCGTGTGCAGGTTCGCGGCCTCCGGGTGCTTGCGCAGGATGCGCGAAATCAACGTGTAGAAGGCGTCGTGCTTGTCCGCCGTGCCGGCGTGCATGCGGCCCAGGGAAGTCCCCAGGTTGCGCAGGATCTGGACCCGCTCCTCCCGGTCGTCCCGCTCCAGCAGGTGCGCGAAGGTGTCGCCGTCGCCGGAGTCGGAGAGCACGATGATGCGTCGCTCCGCGTCGTGGGCCAGCAGCACCGGCCCGGGCCGGGTGTCCTCCGACAAGGCGTTGGTGAACTGGTAGGCGGCGATTTCGCGCAGCAGCGCCACATCATCGAGCGGATCGCCGGTCACCGGGATGTACTTCAGGACCACGGAGCGGTATTGGAAAAACGGAGAAGGCGCCGATTTCGCGCGCAAGACCACAGCGGAGCCCGATCCGGACAACGGCTCGATCTCAGACAGCTGCTGCGGGTCGCCGAAGCGATCGGACAGCAAATCCTGGGCGATGTCGACGATTTCTTGGTCGCTGGGCACTCTTCATTCTCCTTGGCGGCGGGGAGGTCGCGCCACCGGGTTGTCGGCGCACACGCGGGCGGAGTCGGCCAGGGCGCGCGCCGTTGTCCCGGGTCACCAGGAGGTGGCCCGGGGAAGGGCGGTTACTTCACCGGCTCCTTCGCGTCCTTCTTCGGCTTGGCGTCCAGCCCGGCCTCGCGGCGCTGCTGCGCCGTGATCGGGGCCGGGGCGTCGGTCAACGGGTCCACGCCGCCGCCCGACTTGGGGAAGGCGATGACGTCGCGGATGGAGTCGAAGCCGCCGAGCAGAGACACGATGCGGTCCCAGCCAAAGGCGATGCCGCCGTGCGGCGGAGCGCCGTAGTTCATGGCGTCGAGCAGGAAGCCGAACTTCTCCTGGGACTCTTCCTCGCCGATGCCCATCACCGAGAACACCCGCTCCTGCACGTCGCGGCGGTGGTTACGGATGGAGCCGCCGCCGATCTCGTTGCCGTTGCAGACGATGTCGTAGGCGTACGCCAGGGCCTCGCCCGGGTTCTCGTCGAAGTTGTCCAGGTACTCCGGCTTGGGGGAGGTGAACGCGTGGTGCACCGCGGTCCAGGCGGAACTGCCCAGCGCCACGTCGCCGGAGGCGGTGGCGTCCGCGGCGGACTCGAACATCGGGGCGTCGACGACCCACACGAAAGACCAGTCGCCGTCCTTGATCAGCCCGAGCTTCTCGGCGATCTCGCCGCGGGCGGCTCCGAGCAGCGCGCGGGAAGACTTGGTCTCGCCGGCGGCGAAGAAGATGCAGTCGCCCGGCTCGGCGCCGACGTGCTCGGCGATCCCGGCGCGCTCGGCGTCAGTGATGTTCTTGGCCACCGGGCCGGACAACTCGCCGTCCTCGCCGACCAGGATGTAGGCCAGTCCCTTGGCGCCGCGCTGCTTGGCCCATTCCTGCCAAGCGTCGAGCTGGCGGCGCGGCTGGGAGGCGCCGCCTTCCATGACGACGGCGCCGACGTATTCGTTCTTGAACACGCGGAAGGTGGTGTCGGCGAAAAAGTCCGTGCACTCGACGATTTCGATGTCGAAGCGCAGGTCCGGCTTGTCGGAGCCGTAGCGGCGCATGGCTTCGGCGTAGGTGATGCGCGGGATCGGGGTGGTGACCTCGTGGCCGATCAGCTTCCACAGCTCAGTGATGATTTCTTCGCCCAGGGAGATGACGTCTTCCTGGTCGACGAAACTCATTTCCACGTCGAGCTGGGTGAACTCCGGCTGGCGGTCGGCGCGGAAGTCTTCGTCGCGGTAGCAGCGGGCGATCTGGTAGTAGCGCTCCATGCCGCCGACCATGAGCAGCTGCTTGAACAGCTGCGGGGACTGTGGCAGGGCGTAGAAGCTGCCCGGCTTCAGGCGTGCGGGGACGAGGAAGTCGCGGGCGCCTTCGGGGGTGGAGCGGGTCAGGGTGGGGGTTTCGATCTCGAGGAAGTCGTGGTTGTCGAGGACCGTGCGGGCGGCCTTGTTGGCTTTGGAGCGCAGGCGCAGCGCTTCGGCCTGGCGCTGGCGGCGCAGGTCCAGGTAGCGGTGCTTCAGGCGGGTTTCTTCGCCGACCTCGGAGGAGCCGGAGGCGTCTTCGATCTGGAAGGGCAGGGCCTCGGATTCGCTGAGAACGAGCAGCTCGGAGACGTTGACTTCGATGTCGCCGGAGGCGAGGTTCGGGTTTTCGGAGCCTTCCGGGCGGGGTTCGACCACGCCGGTGATCTGGACGCAGTATTCGCTGCGCAGGTCGTGGGCTGCTTCGGCGACGGCGGATTCGCGGAAGACCACCTGGGCGTAGCCCGAGCGGTCGCGGAGGTCGATGAAGATCACGCCTCCGTGATCGCGGCGGCGAGCCACCCAACCGGTCAGGGTGACGGATTCTCCGGCTAGTTCTTTGCGGAGGTCTCCGGCTAGATGAGTACGCAGCACGGTGGTTCCACGTCCTTCCAAGTGTCGTTTGTTGTGGCTTGAGTCGGCACAAAGTCTACCTGCCCATTGGTGACGCGGAAGTCGTGGCCCCACCGTGTGTCCCTGGGGGGCGGGTGAAAGCTGTGGCATATTTGAGCACATGACCTTCAGAAGTGACGCGAGTTACGACTCGAACCGGGCCCGCTCCGGCGGCGGCAGGGGCCGGGGCGCGGCCATCGGCGTGGGCGGCGGTCTCGGTGGCCTGGTGCTGGTGGGGCTGTTTCTTTTGCTGGGCGGAAATCCGGCCCAGTTGGGCGACCTGCTGGGGGCGGACCAGGGGCAGCAGGAGCAGCTTCCGTCCGGGGACGTCGACACGCTGGCGCATTGCCAGAGCATCGAGGACGCGAACGCCTACACCGACTGCCGTATCGAGGCCACGGCCACGTCGTTGGATCAGGTGTGGGTCGAGGTCTTGCCGGCTCAGGCGGGGTTGGCGTATTCGGCGCCGGGCATCGAAATTTTCCAGGGGCAGACCACCACCGGGTGCGGCGCGGCCTCGGCGGCGACCGGCCCCTTCTACTGCCCCGCTGACGAGTACGCGTACCTCGACGTCAGTTTCTTCGACCAGATGGAGCAGTTCGGCGCGGACAACGCCCCGTTGGCGCAGATGTACATCGTGGCGCATGAGTTCGGCCATCACATCCAGAACCTGGAGGGCACGCTCGGTTTGAGCAACTACAACGATCCGGGGCCGACCTCGGCGGCGGTGGCGTTGGAGTTGCAGGCCGATTGTTACGGCGGCGTCTGGGCGCACTATGCGGACAAGGGCGAGGACGCGATGCTGGAGCCGATCACGCAAGAGCAGCTGGCCAGCGCGATTGAGACGGCCCGGGCCGTCGGCGACGACAACATTCAGCAGCGTTCCGGCGGTGAGGTCAACCCGGACCAGTGGACGCACGGGTCGTCCCAGCAGCGCCAGGACGCGTTCATGGCCGGCTACGAGACCGGGCAGAT
>CALZCR010000145.1 GCA_945631445.1 uncultured Corynebacterium sp.
CTGGCGGAGAGCCTGGATGAGCTGCTGCTGCAAGAGGCCGGGGTCTCCGACTGGGAGGAGGCCACCGAGGGATGGGCGCGCGACGTGGTGGGCACCGACGTCAACGGCGGCACCTTGCTGGTGCACACCACCTTCGACGTCAACGACGGCGCCGCGGCGGCCGACGCCGAGATCATCGGCGGCGAGGTCGTGCAGATCGTCAGCGGCGAGCCGACCGAAGGTGACGTGGGCAAGGTGACCGTCACCTACTCCGAAGGACGCGGCGCCTACACCCAGCAGCTGTAGGAAAGCTCCCCCGACGCCCAGGCCAGCATCTCGTTCTGGCCTGGGCCTCGTCGTTTCTGGGCACAGGCTCATCTCACTGTGCGGGCGCCTCTCCGGGGCCTGGCTCACCGTGCATTCCACCAGGGAACGGGGTTGTTATTCTTGAGCGATTCACCTTCCCCGCCCTTTGAGGAGCCCCCGCGTGTCTCAGCTACTGCCCGTCAGCCCGGTCCCGTACTACTCCGGAGCGGCGGAAGCGGCCTTCGGCCTGGAGCCGGCCGTGGTCACCGGCAACACCGTCACCTCTGCCATGCAGGTGGGCGACTGGGCGCGCAGCGCGGACGGTTCCGCGGTGCATCCGGGGGCTGCCGGGGTGCTTATCGACGTCGTCACGGCCTACGCCGCGCTCACCGCGCGTGGTGCGGGCCAGTGGGCGGTGACTTCCGAGATCACCGTGGATTTTCACGACCCCATCCCGGCCGGTGTCACGCGTGTGCTCGGCGCCGCCACCGCCGATCACGCCACCGCCGGTTGGGGGCATAGCAGCGGCACGCTGCGCGACGAAGACGGCACATTGCTGGCCACGCTGGGGCAACGGATGCGGTATTTCTCGGGCGATGATTCCCCGCACCACCAAGATCCCCACCCGGCGCAAGTCCCCTCGTGGCTGAACTCCCTGGATGAGCGGCTGGAACTGCTGTCCCAAGACGGTCCCCGCACGGAGTTTCGCCTGGCGCACGATCCGGGGATGCGCAACGCGTTGGGCAGCCTGCACGGCGGGGTCAGCCTGTGTTTCGCGGAACTGGCGGCACGGAAAGGCTGGGAGGCCTCCCCGGACTTCCCGGGCGAGCCCTTCCGCACCTCTTCCCTGCAGGTGTCGTACCTGCGCCCGGGCGGGTTGGACGATGACTTCCACCTGACCGTGGAGATCATCCACGCGTCCCGTTCCATGGTGATCGCGGAGGTGAGGAACCGCGACGCCGCCGGCGAGCTTTTGACCTTCGCGGTGGCCACCCTGCACCGGGTGGCCACGATGTAGGTGGATCACGATAAAGACGACGAAACCCCGGCCCATGCGTCACCGCATGAGCCGGGGTCACCGCGCAGAGGATTAGTCGCGGATCTTCATGTCCGATTCGTGCCACAGTCCGGAACGCACGATCTCCTCGGTGTCGATCTCCGCGACGTCCGGGGTCTCGCCCTCGGAGTTGCCGCGCAGCTGGTACATCGAGATCGAACCCCAGTCACGGTGCCAGTCGTTGCGGGTGTAGCTAGGCAGCTCGTAGGAGGTGTTCACGGCCTCGGTGGTGGCCAGCGCGCCGCCGCCGTGGAAGTCCATGAACCCGCTCAGCGAGGACTTGCCCGGGTGGTCCGGGGAGACCCGGTATTCGGGGATCTCGGAGACGCCGGCGTAGTGGTCGAAGGGACGCTGGCAGGGGAACTGCAGCGCCACCGACCAGTCCAGCAGCGCCGGGGTTTCCTCGCCCACCCGCTCGGACATCTGCGCCAACTCCGGCACGCGCGGCGGGGTAAACGCCACCCAGTCGTCCGGGGCCAGGCTGGTGTCCTCGGCGACGATGCGCACCGCGTCGGCCTCCTCCGGCAGCTCCTCGAGCGGCAGACGCAGGTTGCGCCACGTCGGGGCCGGCCCGATGTCCATCATCTCCTGCTCGCCGAGCAGCTCCACGGAGCCGTCGTCGTCCGTGCGCCCGTATTCGAGCAGGAGCGTTTCACCGGGCTGCTGCACGCCGTTGATGTCGTGGTGCGCGATGCGCCCCGCCGCAGAGACCACCAGCAGGGGAGTGTCCTCGGTGGCCTCAGGGAGTTCGTACCAGGCGGTGGTCACATCGACGGCGCGCAGGTCATCGTCTTCCTGATAGGAGCCGAGCACCGGGACCTGCGTGTAGTCCAGGTTGAACGGCAGTTGCGCGACGGCGCCGTTGACGCCGACGGTGGCGCGGGTGCCGCCGGTGGTGTCGGCGCTGGCCTCGTCTTCGGCGCTTTCTTCGCCGGCGGCCGCCTCCTCCTCGGCGGTCTCCGCAGTATCCGCCGTACCTGCAGTGGCGTCGTCGTCCGTGGCGTCGTCGTCGCCGCCGGTCTGGCCGGCGACGGTGCCGGATTCCCCGCCCTCGCCGCCGATGGCGCCGACGTTGGCGGCCACGCTGTCCTCCGCGACGATGGAATCCGGGATCCCGCGCGGGTGGAAGCCGTTGTTCTCGCCGACCTCCAGCGACTCGCCCAAGGACACGTCGCCGACCGGGGTGAGGAAGGAATCGTTGGTGTCGGTCTCCACCATGGCCTCATTGGCCAGACTGCAGGTGTTCCCGCCCAGGGTGCGCACGTTGCCCAGGCCCACGGTATAGGCCGGGTACTGGTCGATGAACGCCTTGGTGAACGACAGCAGCGAGGACGCCACGATGAAGATCGAGGCCATCGCGATCGGCGCGGACGCCACGCGGTTGAGCCGGGTCGGCGGCAAGGCGTGGGACTGCTTGAACTCACCCAACGTGCCGGCCTCGCGGGCCTTTTCCTTGCGGTAGTCATAACGCAGGGACTGCACCAGGCCGATCGCCACCACCAGCAGCGCCAGCGCCAAAAACACCGAGGAGAACTCCAGGCCCCGGAACTGCGGGGTCTTGTCCCACCACGGCACCCCGAAGGAGGAGACGTACCACCAGGCGTTCAACCCGGCGAAAGTAAACGCCATCAACCCCAGCACAGCGGCCCAGGTAAAGGTCCGCGCCCGCGGCGACTTCAACACGACATGGCTGAGCACCACGCCCGCCAACGCCCCGAGTGCACCCGCCAGACCGGCGTAGATGCCGAAGTGGTGCGTCCACTTCGTGGGCGTGAACATCAGGAAGAACACCGACAGGCCCAGGATGACCAGCAGGCGCACCGTCGGGCCCTTCGCCGCCCCCGGCACCCCGTTGTGGCGCGCCAAGGCATAGAGCACGAGCACCACGGAGACGATCATGACGATCATCGCGAAACGACGCGTCAACGACCCGTCCACGGTCTGCTCGAGCAAGGTGGAATACCGCACGTACTCCGAGTACCACTCCAGGGCCGGGCCGATCTCCCCGCGCACGCGCGTGGACTCCAGCACCGCGCGCAGCGTCTGGTCGCCGAACACCGCCACCAAAATGGCGGTGCCCGCCGCCAAGAACGGAGCGATCATCGCCAAGACGGAATGCCACCTCGGCCCCTCATACAGGCGCAGGCGACGGTTCAAGATGCGCAACAAGTACGGCAGCGCCACCAAGAACGCGCCCACCGCGAGCAACCCGGTCGGCCCGGCCGACAGACCGAGCGTGGCCACGATCGTGCCGATCGCCGCCGGGAACAACCGGGAGGTGGCGATGGAACGCTCGAACAACGCCCACGCCAACAGCACGGCGAGAGCGACCACCGGCTCCGGGCGGGTGCCGTTGTTGTACGGCAACCAGAACGCCAAAAACACGAACGCCGCGGTCCAGTGCGTGACGCGCCGGGCGGCGATCTCGGCGCCGAAGCGCGGGATGATCTCCCGCGACAGCAGCAGCCAGATCAGCACCGCGGCGATCAGCGACGGCAGGCGGATCCACGCGGAGGCGGCCGTGAACTGGCTCAACAGGCCCAGCAGGTCGTAGTACGGGGAGCCGAAGGGGGATTCGGGCACGCCGTACCAGCGGTAGTAGTTGGCCAGGTAACCCGAGTTCTCGGAGACGCGCGCCATCGTGGTGATGAAACCGTCATCGGAGGTGTTGGCGCCGAAGAGGTACCAGAAGCCCAGGATGCCCAGCACGAGCGCGTCCAGCGGTTTGAAGCTGCGCCAGTGGCGGTGGAAGAAGGGGATCTGCTTGCCGTCCGTGCGGTCCAGGCGCCACAGCGACCATAGGGCCACCAGGGTCAGCAGGACCCCGCCCCACATGGCCAGCACCTTCAGGGTGGTGGGCGTGGTGGTGAAACGCGAGTTGATCTCCACGTCGACGCTCAAGCCGGCCTCGTCGAGGGCGGCGAGGTTGTCCGGGGTGTCGTCGATCTCGGAGTAGATTCCGGTGACCTGCGGGCGCAGGTCCTCGTCCCCGGATTCGGAGTAGGCGGTGCCCGGGACGGAGACCTCGGTGCCGTCGCCGGTGACGCTGACTTCCAGCACGGCGTCGTCGTCGAGCTCGGCGACCTCCTCGGGGGTGAGCGCGAAGATGACCTCGGAGAGGCTGGCCACATCTAAGCCGTCGCCGCCGCGGATGAACAGGCCGCGGCCGGTGGCGTCGGGGCTGCCCGCCGGCACGGTGCCGACGAGCAGGTCCTGGCCCTCGCGCAGCATCTCCAGCGCCGTAATGGGCACGGTGGCTTCGAATTCCTCCGGCGCCACGGAGATCAGCGGCGCGTTGACGGAGTTCAGCGAATCGTTCTGCGGCCAGGTGACCGAGGACTGCGTCTGGTTGACGGGCAGAAACGGCGTGGCCAGAAACAGCAGGAAGGCGAGGATCCCGGAGATGATCGCGAGATTCTTCAGCCACCCTGGTGCGGGGTGGGGCGCTTCGTCGGTGACCGGGCGCTCAGAGACAACAGTAGACACGTGTGCAGATCCTAGTTCACGGCAGGGGCCATGCCCTTAGCCATTGCGGGTGACGACGACGAATGGACCGATTTGGGCGGTGGCCCACAGGGATTCGTCAGCGAAGGAGGCGGGGTTGAAAAACAGGGCGTCGTAACGCACGTTCGGCTGGTTGGGGAACAGGTCGTGAGCCAGGTGCGTCTTCCAGCCCTCGGGGTCGTCCTCGTCGATCTCGTCGAGCTCGCCGCGGAAGAGGAACACGTCCGGGGCCCGCCACGGGGCCTCGTCCAGTGCGGCGGCGAAGTCCGCCGGGTCTTCCAGCTCGTCCCAGGACTGCAGGCCCCACTCCAAGATGACGTCGTTGCGGGCGTTGAAGGTGCCCAGCGGGTTGGCGTAGTGCGAGGTAAAGGCGTTGAAGCCGTAGTAGGGGTGGATGGCCAGGAAGCGGTTTTCGTCGGTGAGCACCACCGTGTCGGTCGGTTCATGCCCGTGGGAGCTGATTTCTTCGACGACGTCCGCGTAGTGGCTGGCGGCGTCGGGCGGGAAGCGGTCGGCGCGGTCGCCGTAGCCGTCGGTGTCGGTGTAGGCGTGG
>CALZCR010000146.1 GCA_945631445.1 uncultured Corynebacterium sp.
ACGGTGACCACGGCGGTGGCCCGGGCCGGCACCTCCCGGGCGACGATGGTCTGCAGCCGCATCACGATGGACGCGGCGAGTACCACCGGGTCGACGCTGAGCTCCGGCATGGACCCGTGCGAGCCTCTGCCGTGAACGGTGACCCTGATCGAGGTCCCGGAGGAGAGCACCGGGCCAGCGGTGGCACCGACGTGGCCGCCCGGCAGCGACGACAGCACGTGCTGGCCGAGGTAGACGTCCGGCGTCGGCATCGCCTCGGCGAGCCCGTGGTCGAGCATGTCCTGGGCGCCCGCCGCGACTTCCTCGGCGGGCTGGAAGACACCGACGAAGGTGCCGGACCAGTGTTCGCGACGCCGGTGCAACGCGATCAACGCGCCGACCAGACAGGCGGCGTGGAAGTCGTGACCGCACGCGTGCGAGACCGGGACCTCTGCGCCGGTGCGCTCATCGACCTGGGTGGCGGTGGAGGCGTAGTCCTTGCCGGAGGCCTCTTTGACGGGCAGCGCGTCGATGTCGCCGCGCATCGCCACGGTGGGGCCTTCCCCGTTGATCAGGGTGGCGACCAGCCCGGTGCCCCCGATCTGGGTCACCTCGACGCCTTCCGTGGTGAGGACGTCGTGAAGCGTGGCCGCGGTGGCGTGCTCCTGGAAGGAGAGCTCTGGGTTCTGGTGGAGGTGCACGTAGAGCTGCTCACGCTCCGTGCGGGTGGCATCGAGTTCGGCGAGGATCTGCTCGAGCGGGGCGTCGGACATGGTCTGGGTACCTCTGATTCTCCGGGGCTGCCGGTGTCATGGACGGGGCTAACTGGAGGAGACTGCCTCGTTGTCCTGCTCGGCGGCAGCCTTTTCCGCCAGCTCCCCAGAATAGAGGTTGAAACGATTCTCCCGGGTGAAGCCGGTCAGGCTCATGCCCGTTTCCCGGGCCAGGTCCACGGCCAAGGAGGAGGCGGCGGAGACGGCCACCAGCGCGGGGATGCCGGCCATGACGGCCTTCTGCACCAGCTCGAAGGAGGCGCGGGAGCTCATGACGAGGATGACGTCTTTCGCCGGCAGCAGGTCGTTCATCAGCAGGTGGCCGATGACTTTGTCGGCGGCGTTGTGGCGGCCGACGTCTTCACGCACGACGATGGGCTCGCCGTCGAGTGTGAAGGCGCCCGCGGCGTGGATGCCGCCGGTGCGCCGGAACTGTTTCTGCTGTGCCCGCAGCTTCTCCGGCAGGGAGACGATCACGCGGGGGTCGAGCCGCACCGGCGTGAGGGGGTGGCGGCGTTTGTCCATGATCGAATCGATGGAGGTCGAACCGCAGACCCCGCAGGCGGAGGTCGTCGTGGTCAACCGGATGGAGTCCAGGCTCAGCGGCAGGACGTCGCGGGTCAGCTCGGCCTCGATGAGGTTGTAGGTGTTCTCGCCGTTGGGGCCGGTCGCGCCGGCGCAATAGCGGGCGTTGGCGACCTGGCCGGCCTCGATGATGTGGCCTTCCGCGTGGAGGAAGCCGTGGACCAGCTCCAAGTCATTGCCCGGGGTGCGCATCGTGGTGGTGATGGTGGTGCCGTTGACGCGCAGCTCCAGGGGTTCCTCCACGCTGACCATGTCGCCGCGGGTGTCCACGGTGTAGTCGCCCTCGACGCCGTCGTCGAAGGTGACCTTCGTGACCGGGTAACTCCGGGAAATTCGGCTCATTTAAGAATTCTGCTCCTGACTGTTGCCGTGGGTGCGGCCCTGGTAACGGGTGAGCAGCGCCTCCACCGCGTCGATCTTTTCTCGAGTCGCGGCCGAGGCCGCCTCGGTGCTTTCTTCGCCGTTGAACCCTGCGCCTGCGGCGACGCCGACGAGAAAGGCCGTCAGCGGGGCCGCCGGGCGGGACGGGCCGTGGGCGACGTGCTTGGTCAGGTCGAGCAACTCCCGGGTCAGCGAGCGGATGAGCTGGGGGTCGGCGCCTAATTCTTCGGACACCGCATCCAGCCAGGCGCGTGCCGAGGTGATCTCGGCGCTCGTGTTCTTCTTGTCGCTCATCGCTAACCCTTTCACGGGAAATTCGTCCTAGATGGTCGCCACCCATCCTAATCTCGTCGTACTTTTCCTCTCAACGTTGTGGCCACGGCGTTTATTCCTCAGGTGCGATGGCGGATGGGCGGGGGAGGGCCACGGCGCGGATGAATCTTGTTCAGCCTAAAAATTTTGTTTCAGCAGGTCTCGGCGTGTAGTGTTGGCCGCTGGACTATAATCGTCCGCATATTTTTCCATCCAACTTTGTTGTAGGCCCCCCGCCACTTGAGCGGACCGGGACATGCAGAGGCGGCGAGCGCCGCAGGTCATTGGGCCTGCGACCGCGTGCAGTAGCCCCTTAGTGCCCGGAGATCGTTTTCGGTGGGTCAGGGAACCGCAATAAGAAAGGTAACGGTCACCTCACAATGACCATGACAGATCCGATCGCCGACATGCTGTCGCGTATTCGCAATGCGAACCACGCGCACCACGATGTCGTCGCGATGCCCTCCTCCAAGCTCAAGGCGAACATCGCCGAGATCCTGAAGCAGGAAGGCTACATCGCCGACTACCAGGTCGAGGATGCACGAGTCGGCAAGACTCTCTCCCTCGAGCTCAAGTACGGCCCGTCCCGTCAGACCTCCATCGCAGGTCTGACCCGCGTCTCCAAGCCGGGCCTGCGCGTCTACGCCAAGGCCAACGAGCTTCCCCAGGTCCTCGGTGGCCTGGGCGTCGCCATCATTTCCACGTCCCACGGTCTGCTGACTGACCGCACGGCCAACGAGAAGGGTGTAGGCGGAGAAGTCCTCGCCTACGTCTGGTAAAGGGGGAAGTGAACAATGTCTCGTATCGGTAATGCACCGATCGCTCTCCCGAAGGGCGTCGAAACCAAGATCAACGGCCAGAACATCGAGGTCAAGGGTCCTAAGGGTACCCTGAACATCGATCTTCCGGAGCCGATCACCGCCTCCGTCGCGGAAGACGAGATCATCGTCGCCCGCCCGGACGACCACCGCAAGAACCGCTCGCTGCACGGTCTGTCCCGCTCGCTCGTCAACAACATGGTTGTCGGCGTGACCGAGGGATACACCATCAAGATGGAAATCTTCGGCGTCGGCTACCGCGTTCAGCTCAAGGGCAAGAACCTCGAGTTCGCCTTGGGTTACTCCCACCCGATCCTGATCGAGGCTCCGGAATTCGTCACCTTCGCGGTCGACGGAAACACGAAGCTCTCCATCACGGGTGTTGACAAGCAGCAGGTCGGGCAGATCGCCGCTAACATCCGTCGTCTGCGCAAGGATGATCCTTACAAGGGTAAGGGCATTCGCTACGAGGGTGAGCAGATCCGCCGCAAGGTCGGAAAGACGGGTAAGTAAGCAATGAGCAATACCGCAGAAAACAACAAGCGTCAGCCGATCGGCAAAGACATCGCTACGCGTCGTCGCGAAGCACGTCAGCGCCGTCACTTCCGCATCCGCAAGACCCTGCGTGGCACCCCGGAGACCCCGCGTCTCGTCGTGCACCGCAGCTCCCGCCACATGACCGCCCAGATCATCGACGATCTGGCCGGCCACACCCTGGCCTCTGCCTCCACCATGGAAGCAGACGTGCGCTCCGTCGAGGGCGACAAGAAGGCCAAGGGCACCAAGGTGGGCGAGCTCATCGCGCAGCGTGCCAAGGCCGCCGGCGTCGAGCAGGTCCTCTTCGACCGTGCAGGTTACAAGTACCACGGCCGCGTCGCCGCTCTGGCTGACGCCGCTCGTGAAGGCGGTCTGAAGTTCTAATGGCTAATGACAACGTGAACATCAACGGAAGGATTGCGTAATGCCGGGACGTGAACGGCGTGACGGCGGACGATCCGCCGACGATCAGAACAAGAACAAGAACGACAACCGCGGCGGTGGCCGTGGCCGCGGCCGCGACAACCGTCGTCAGGACAACGAGCGCGACAAGTACATCGAGCGCGTCGTCTCCATCAACCGTGTGGCCAAGACCGTCAAGGGCGGTCGCAACATGTCCTTCACCGCACTCGTCGTCGTCGGCGACGGTGAAGGCATGGTCGGCGTCGGCTACGGCAAGGCCCGTGAGGTCCCTGCCGCCATCCAGAAGGGCGCAGAAGAGGCTCGCAAGAACTTCTTCCGCGTGCCGATGATCAACGGCACCATCCCGCACCCGGTGCAGGGCGAGGCCGCCGCAGGCATCGTCATGATGCGTCCGGCAGCCCCGGGTACCGGCGTCATCGCCGGCGGCGCTGTCCGTCCGGTGCTGGAGTGCGCGGGCATGCAGGACATCCTGTCCAAGTCCCTGGGCTCCGACAACGCCATCAACGTCATCCACGCCACCGTGGACGGCCTGAAGCAGCTGGTCCGCCCGGAGGAGGTCGCGGCTCGTCGCGGCAAGTCCGTCGAAGAGGTCGCGCCGGCTCGTTTGCTGCGCGCCCGCGCAGGTCAGGAGGCGTAACCCATGGCACTGAAGATCACACTCGATAAGGGTTTCATCGGCGAAAAGCCGCGGACCCGTGCAAACCTCCGGGCCCTCGGCCTGAAGAAGATCCGCCAGTCCGTGATCAAGGAAGACAGCGCGGCCACCCGTGGCCAGATCCACGTTGTCCGTCACCTGATCACGGTCGAAGAAGTGGCAGGGGAGTAGGAAACATGAGCGAGATCATCAAGCTCCACGATCTGCGCCCGTCCAAGGGCGCCAACAAGCCGAAGCACCGCGTCGGCCGTGGTGAAGCAGGCAAGGGCGGCAAGACCGCCGGCCGCGGCACCAAGGGCACCAAGGCGCGCAACAAGGTGGCGGCTACCTTCGAAGGTGGCCAGATGCCGCTGCAGATGCGTCTGCCGAAGCTGCGTGGCTTCAAGAACCCGAACAAGGTCATCTACCAGGTCGTCAATGTCTCTGACCTGGAGCAGGCTTTCCCGAACGGTGGAGATGTGGCCGTCGCCGACATCGTCTCCGCTGGCCTGGTCCGCGCCAACCAGCCGGTCAAGGTCTTGGGCAACGGTGAGCTCAGCGCGAAGCTGAACGTCACCGCCACCAAGTTCTCCAAGTCCGCGGTCGAGAAGATCGAGGCAGCCGGAGGCTCCGTCACCCAGGCATAATGCCTGGAAGCGATGAGCCGTCCAGCGTGAAGCGCCCCCGCACCGTCACGGTGCGGGGGCGCTTCGTCATGTCCGGGTCAGCCACAGGGAGAACACAGGCGTCTTTGGCCACGGCGACTGCACCGCCGGCTCCCGGCGCTGCTAGGATAGTCGAGTCAGTCGTGTCAATTCCCTTTCTCCCCGACCTGTCGTTATGGAGGGGGGAGCAAGGCCAGGAGGCTTCGTGTCCGCCATTATTCAGGCATTTAAGGACGTCGACCTGCGGAAAAAGATATTGATCACCATCGCGTTG
>CALZCR010000147.1 GCA_945631445.1 uncultured Corynebacterium sp.
CAAGCGGCTGACGCCACGGGAGGTGATCACCTCGTGGGCGTTGCCGTCGATCTTGATCAACGACACGTCGAAGGTGCCGCCGCCTAAGTCGTAGACCAGGATGCTGGAGCGCTTGGTGTTTAAGGTGCGCCCGTGACGGTGGCTGTACTCGAAGGCCGCGGCGCTGGGTTCGTTGACCAGGCCCAAAACCCGCACGCCTGCCCGGGTGAAGGCGTCCATGGTCAACAGCCGTTGCGCGCTCGAGGCGTTCGCCGGCACACCTAAGACCGCTTCCGTGGCACTCTCGTCCCCCAGCTCTTGCTGGTAACGGCGCAGCTGGCGAGCCACTTCCTCCGCGAAGGCCAACAGCACCTCGCCGATCGGGCGAAGCTCATCGCCGATGCGCACCGGGGTGCGCGCCGTGACGCCTTCCCCGTTCAACATGCGCTTGAAGGAACGGGTGTATTCCGCCCCCTCCAAGGCGAGCGCCTCCCACCCGGCGACGATTTTTCCTCCCTTGGCGGCGTCGACGGCCACTACCGAGGGGAGGTAGTCGAAGAAATCCCCCTCCGGGTCCGCGGAGTGGACCACCGGGTAGTTGCCCCGGTCCACCGCCGCCATCACCGTGCGTGTCGTGCCGAAATCAATCCCGAAGCGCATAGCCGCCCAGTCTCCTTGTGTGTCCGACCTGACCCGATAAATTTAACCCAGCAAATTCTGGACTGCGGAGCGTTCCTCCCGCAGTTCCTGCACGGACTCCTCGATGCGGCTGCGCTGGAAGTCGTTGAGCTCCAGCCCCGGCACGATTTCCCACTTGCCGTTGCGGGCCACCGTCGGCACGCCGGCGATCAGGCCTTCGTCGATCCCGTAGGAGCCGTCCGAGACGACCGCCGCGGTGGCCCACGCCTCGGTGCCGTGGATCCAGTCGTGCATGTGGTCGACCGCCGCCGAAGCCGCGGACGCCGCGGAAGACTTGCCGCGTACCTCGATGATTTCGGCGCCACGCTTGGCCACGCGCGGGATGAACTCGGACTCATACCAGTCCTGCTCCACCAGCTCCAGGGCCGGGCGACCGTCCACCGTGGCGTAGGTCAGGTCCGGGAATTGGGTGGCGGAGTGGTTGCCCCAGACGACGACGTCCTCGATGGCGGTGGTGGGCTGTCCCAACTTCGCGGAGAGCGACCCGAGGGTCCGGTTGTGGTCCAGGCGCATGAGTGCGGTGAAACGCTCCGCCGGCACGTCCGGGGCCGCGGATTGCGCAATCAGCGCGTTGGTGTTCGCCGGATTGCCGACGACCAGCACGCGGACGTCCTCTGCCGCGTGGTCGTTGATCGCCGCCCCCTGGGGTCCGAAGATCCCGCCGTTGGCCGCGAGCAGATCCGCGCGCTCCATGCCCTTGCCGCGCGGCTTGGCGCCGACCAAGAAAGCCGCGTTCGCCCCGTCGAAGGCCGTGGCGGCGTCGTCCGTGACGGTGATGGAGCGCAGCAACGGGAAAGCGGAGTCGGCCAACTCCATCGCCACACCCTCGGCGGCGCCGGTGGCCTGGGGGATCTCCAGCAGGGAAAGCTCCACCCGGGTGTCCGGCCCGTAGACCTCTCCCGCGGCGAGGCGCCACAGCAACGAGTACGCGATGTTTCCGGCGGCGCCGGTGACGGTGATCTTGGCGGTGCTCATGAGGGGGAGGTCCACTTTCTGTCGGGGCGCCCCGCACCAGGTGGCGGGGCAGGTCAATCAATGGGTTCTCCCGTTCACTCTAATAAATTATGGCGGGGCGCGCGTCACCCCAGAAATGGGGTGGGCTGGGGAGGGGCAGGCGTAGTCACTACCCCCGCCGCCCCTGCACTTTTACTTGTTATTCCGAATTTGGCACGTTGCAGGCCCCCGGCGCCACCCCTTTCGGGCACCATAGGGACTAGTTGTGTCTTAAACCAAACTTTTGGCCACCACACCGATCACCGTTATTTAATTCAAAGGATGGTTGCGATGAGCTCCGACAACTCAACCGACTCAGCCGAGCCCGGCTCGCCCGACGGAGCAGCATTGGACCACCACGAGGCCGGGTCGACGGACACCACGGTCGACGTCGCGGTCGAACACTTCGCCCGCGACGGGTTCGAGGGCGCCAAGCTGGAGGCGATCGCCCGTGACGCCGGCATGTCCAAGCGCATGATCCACTACCACTTCGGCGATAAGAAGGGGCTGTACCAGCAGGCCGTCGCTGAGGCGCTGCGACGGCTGCACGTCCCGGAGGAGACGTTCCAGGTGGACTCCGCCGTGCCCGTCGAAGGCGTGCGCGTCCTCGTCGACGCGGTGTTCGAGCAGCTCACTCTCCACCCGCAGGCGTTGCGTCTGGTGGTCTCGGAAAACTTGGTCAACGTCCTGCAGATGGATGAGCTGCCGCCGCTGATCGACGAGACCGGGCTGAAGCTGCGGCTGGACCGGTTGCTGCTGATGGGCCAGGACGCCGGGGCTTTCCGCCCGGGGATCAGCGCCGACGACCTGATCACGTTGATCAGCGCGCTGCCCTTCTACCGGCTGAGCAATAAGCTGCAGACCCACAATCTGCTCGGCATCGACTTCGACTCCGAGGAAAACCTGGCCGGCATGCGCCGGCTGACCGTCGATGCGGTGCTGGCTTTCTTGACCTCGAACATCGCGGACACCGGGCAGAGCAGCTACCTGAGCCCGCTGGAGTCGACCACGCAGGCGCAGACCAGTTTGAGCGTCTACGCCGACGAGGACTCTTAGGCGGTCTTTTCCGCCTCGTCGCGCAGCACCAGTTGCGGCTGCGCGGCGCCGTGGACGCAGCCGGGGGTGATGACGACTTCGGCGACGTCGTCGCGGTCCGGGATGTCGTACATCACCGGCACCAGCAGCTCCTCCATGATGGCGCGCAGGCCACGGGCCCCGGCGCCGCGCTCCAGCGCCTTGTCGGCGATGGCGCCCAGGGACTCCTCGTCGAAGGTGAGCTTGACCCCGTCCATCTCGAAGAGCCGCTCGTACTGTTTGACCAGCGCGTTGCGCGGTTCGGTGAGGACCCGGACGAGGGATTCCTGGTCCAGGTTGTCGACGGTGGCCACGATCGGCAGCCGGCCGATGAACTCCGGGATCAGGCCGAACTTGACCAGGTCCTCCGGCTGCACCTTCGAGAACAAGTCCTGCTTCTCGCGGTCGTCGGCGGTGTCCAGTTCGGAGCCGAAGCCCAGCCCCTTCTTGCCGACCCGCTCCGCAATGACCTTTTCCAGGCCGGAGAAGGCGCCGGCGACGATGAACAGCACGTTGGTGGTGTCGAGCTGGATGAATTCCTGGTTGGGGTGCTTGCGCCCGCCCTGCGGCGGGATGGAGGCGACGGTCCCCTCGAGGATCTTCAACAGCGCCTGCTGGACGCCTTCGCCGGAGACGTCGCGGGTGATCGACGGATTGTCCGACTTGCGCGAGATCTTGTCCACTTCGTCGATGTAGATGATCCCGCGTTGCGCGCGCTCGACGTCGAAGTCGGCGGCCTGCAGCAGCTTGAGCAAAATGTTCTCGACGTCTTCGCCCACGTAGCCGGCCTCGGTCAGGCTGGTGGCGTCGGCGATGGCAAACGGCACGTCGAGCAGTTTGGCCAGGGTCTGGGCCAGGTAGGTCTTGCCGGAGCCGGTGGGGCCGAGCATCAGGATGTTCGACTTGGCGATGTCGACGCCCTCCTGGTCGTCGCCCCGCTTCCGGTGCCGGGCAGTGTCTGCCTGCATGCCCGCCTGGATGCGCTTGTAGTGGTTGTAGACGGCCACGGCCAAGGTGCGCTTGGCCTCGGACTGACCGATGACGTAGCGGTCGAGGAAGGCCGAGATTTCCGACGGGCGCGGCAGCGCGACGTCGGTGGCCTCATCCTTCACGTCCTCTGCGCCGATCTCTTCTTCGATGATCTCGTTGCAGAGTTCGATGCATTCGTCGCAGATGTAGACGCCGCCGCCGGCGATGAGTTTCTTGACCTGTTTCTGGCTCTTTCCGCAGAAGGAGCATTTCAGCAGATCTGCGCTTTCTTGCATACGTGCCATTTTCTGGTTGGGAATCCGTTCTTGTCGCGGGCCAGCTGTGACCTCATGTCTCACGCCCACTCTAGCGCTCGCGTCAACTCAACCGGTTGAGGCCGGGCACTATTTCATCCGGGCACGTTTCCCCTGCACTCGGGCACGACGTGCGCCGCGATCACCCGGGGCCCGGTCGCTGTGTTACCTTTTACAGTCGCCCAACAGCCGATCGTGGACGTGAACCGGTGTCGCGGCTTCCCACGAACGCCCATGAGAAAGAAACCATGTCACCCGTCAAACGCCGCATCATCTACGTCCTGTCGTACGAAGCCATTGCGATTGTCTTCGTGTCCGTGTCCCTGACCCTGCTGGGGCTGGGCGGCGGCAATTCGACGCTGATCGCCGTCGTGTCCTCGGTGGTGGCGGTGATCTGGAATTTCATCTGGAACACGTTGTTCGAAAACTGGGAGAAGCGCCAGCGCTCCCAGAAGCGCACGCTCGGGCGTCGGGTGGTCCACTCGCTCGGTTTCGAGGGCGGGCTCGTCTTCTTCCTCGTGCCGATCATCGCGTTGATCCTCGGGGTGGGTCTGGTGGAGGCGTTTTTCCTCGAGTTGGGCCTGCTGGTCTTTTTCCTGGTCTATACGTTCGTGTTCGCGTGGGTCTTCGACCGCATCTTGCCGCCGCCGTCGACCGTGGTGCGGCACGAAGACCCGCGGTTATCCCGCCACAGTGATAAAAAGGTGCGGGCCCCTCCCCGAATGTGGGGGAGGGGCCGGCCCTGTGACCGGGTCAACGTACGAGACGGTCGACGCACACGGTGTTAGACGAGGGCGTCGTGCACCTTGAACTCTGCGTCGGTGACGTCGCGGACTGACTCGACGGTCTCGCCCTCGGCGCACTCGAGCAGGGTCAGGCCCTCCTCGGAGTCCACGGAGAAGACCGCGTAGTTGGTCACGATGAGGTCGACGCACTTGGCGCCGGTCAGCGGGAGCTTGCACACCGGCAGCACCTTGGAGGCGCCCTTCTTGGTGGTGTGGTCCATCATGACGATGATCTTCTTGGCGCCGTGGACCAGGTCCATCGCGCCGCCCATGCCCTTGACCATCTTGCCGGGGATCATCCAGTTCGCCAGGTCACCGGTTTCGGAGACCTCCATGGCGCCCAGGACGGCCACGTCGATGGAGCGGGAGCGGATCATGGCGAAGGAGTCCGAGGAGGAGAAGTAGGAGGCGCCTTCTCCGGCGGTGATGGTTTCCTTGCCGGCGTTGATCAGCTGCGGGTCCAGCTCATCCTCGGTCGGGTACGGGCCGACGCCGAGGATGCCGTTCTCGGAGTGCAGGACGACCTCGAGGCCCTCCGGCAGGAAGCCGGGGATCAGGGTCGG
>CALZCR010000148.1 GCA_945631445.1 uncultured Corynebacterium sp.
AAAAAATCCCCGGGTTCGGGCTATGCACGTGCAGAGTCCGAACCCGGGGAGATAAGCAGTCGTCGAGGGTTACTTGCGGGAGTTGAGCTCTTCGGTCAGGGCGGGGACGATCTCGTGTAAGTCGCCGACCACACCGAGGTCCGCGATCTGGAAGATCGGCTCGTCGACGTCTTGGTTGATGGCCACGATGGTGCCGGAGGACTGCATGCCGGAGGTGTGCTGGATCGCGCCGGAGACGCCGACGCCGATGTAGAGGTCCGGGGAGACGGTTTCGCCGGTCTGGCCGATCTGGTATTTCGCGTCGTACCAGCCTTCGTCGGCGACGTCGCGGGTCACGCCCACCGCGCCGGAGAGCGCGTCCGCCAACGGTTCGACGACTGCGCCGAAGGATTCTTCCGAGCCGACGCCGCGGCCGCCGGCGACGATGGCCTTGGCCTGCGACAGCGCCGGTCGGTCGGCGTCGGCGGCCTTGGTGAAGTTGACCACGGCGGCGTCCTTGGCGGTGGCGGCCGGCAGCTGCATCGGGGCCACCGTCCCGGAGGCGGCCTGCGGGACCGGGGTGACCGAGCCGGCGCGGATCGTGTAGATCGGGCAGGCGCCGCCGGCGGCGGCGACGGTTTCGAGCTGGCCGCCGAACAGCAGGTGCGTGGCGGTGCGGTCGGCGTTGACGGCGATGACGTTGGCCAGCACGCCGGAGGCCAGGCGGGCGGCCAGGCGCCCGGCGATCTCGTTGCCGTATTCGGTGGCGGAGATGACGATCGGGGCCGGGTTGGCGGAGCCGAGCGCGTGCAAGGCGTCGACCTCGGGCAGCAGCAGGCGGGAGTCGTAGTCGGCGGCGCCGGCGTCGATGACCTGCTCCGCGCCGAGGGCGCCCAGTTCCGCGGCGAGGGGCTCGGCGCTGCCCGGAGTGCCGACCACCACGGCGGAGACCACGCCCAGGGGGCGGGCGGCGGTGATCAGTTCGGCGGTGACGGGGTTGAGCTGGCCGGCGTCGTGCTCGACCAGAACGTACACGTGGGACATGAAGAAAATTCCTTAGCTTGTCGGTCGGGTTTTACAGGAGGTTCTTGCCGGCCAGGAAGTCGGCGATCTGCTTGGCGGCGGCCTGCGGGTCGGCGGCGCCCTGGATGACTTCGCCGGCGGTGCGCGGCGGGCGGGCGGTGACGGACTGCACGACGGTGGCGGCGTTGTTCAGGCCCACCTGGGCGGGCTCGACGCCGACGCCGGCGAGGTCGTGGACGGTGATCTCGTGGGCCTTGGCGGCGCGCATCTTCTTGAAGTTGGGGAAGCGCGGCTTGTCGGCCTTGTCGGTCACCGAGACGATCGCCGGCAGGTTCGCCTGCAGTTCGTAGGTGCCGCGGGCGCCGTCGCGGGTGCCGGTGGCCACGCCGTCGGCGACGGAGACGGCATGCACGCCGGTCAGGGCGGGCAGCTGGCGGTATTCGGCGAGCAAGCCGGTCAGCAGGCCGGTTTCGCCGTCGGAGGAGGCCGCGCCGGTGACGATGAGCCGGACGTCGTCGATCGTATTGAGCAGGTTGGTCAGCGCCCAGGCGGTGCCGATGGCGTCGGAGCCGGCGAGAGCGTCGTCGGTCAGGCGCACGGCGTCGTCGGCGCCCATCGACAGCGCCTTGCGCAGCGCCTCATCGGCGCCGGCGGGGCCCATCGTGGCGGCGATGACCTGATATCCGGCGGCCTCGTCGGACTCCTTGATGCGCAGCGCCTGTTCGACGGCGTACTCGTTGATTTCATCGATGATGGAGTCGACGTTGACGCGGTCGAGCGTGTGATCGGCTTCGAGCGTCTTGGCGGACCAGGTGTCCGGCACGTGCTTGACGAGCACGACGATGCTGGGCATGCTGTTTTCCCTTTCAATCAAAGTACATTATAGACAGTTCTGTCCATGCCATCCTAGACCAAGATGTCTAGGCGGGGACGGTGGGGTGGCCACGTTCCCACCCCGAAAGAGCGCGCCACCCATTGTAAGGGTACCCAAACCCAAAGAAAAGGACCTCGGTCACAAGTAGGACAATCCAATATCCCCTGCCAGCAAGCGCCGTGACCCGCGCCACCCTAGTCCTGGTCACCCGGAGTCCGCGGCCCGCAGATCACCGCTACCCCGGTCCGCCCGATCCGGGTGCACACCACCGCCATCTGCTTTTTGCCCTTCAATTTGAGCTTCTTGCGCAACTGATCCGGGTCCACGTCCACCCCGCGCACCAAAATCTCCACGCCGCCCGCCCCATGCGCGGCCAACGCCGCCTTCAACCTCTTCAACGGCACCTGCTCGAGAACCTCGAAACCGGTGCGCCCAACCGGGATCCGGTCCCCCGTCAGATACGCGATCCGCTCATCCAACATCCACAACCCCTCCCGGCGCGCATAGTGGCGCACCAGCCCGGCGCGCACCACCGCGCCGTCCGGGTCGATGATGAACCGCCCCAACTCCCCCGCCCCGACGTCGTCAGGCTCGCCGTCGGTGACCCGGTCGACCTGGCCGCCGAGCACCATGACCGCCTCGCGGCGGGCCCCCTGCGCCAGACCCGGGGTGTACAGGCAGGCCTCCTTGACCGCCCCGTCGACGCTGGCGATCGACACCAGCCCGTCCCACCCCGAAAAATCCAGGCCCGGCGCGCACTTGACCGCCACTTCGCGCCCGACATAGGCCGCCAACAGATCCGGCAACGGCGGAATCAGCTGCGCGGGATCCGTGATCCGGCGCCCGCCGGACCGGCGCGCGGGATCGGCGACGACCACGTCCACGGCGTCCGTGCTCACCGGGGCCAACGCATCCGCCCGCAGCAGCCAGGCGTCGTCGCCGAGGTTGTGCCGCGCCATCGCCAACCGCGCCGGGTCCAGGTCCGAGCCGAGCCAGCCCAGGCCGGCCTCCCGTGCCGGGGCGCCTTCCGTGCCGATCGAACACGTCACGTCGTGGACCAGGCGCGCCCCGGCCGCAACGAGGCGGCGGGCGCGTTCCTGCGCGACCGGGCGCGGAGTCGCCTGCTGGGCGGTGTCGCCGTCCGCCAGCCACGTGCCCGGGAACTTGTCGACGCCCGCGCGCCGGGCCGTGATCAGCTCGATCACCGCCCGGCCGTACTCGCCGTGGCGCTCGCGCAGGACGGTGGCGTCGGCCACCAGCGACTTCTTGGTCAACGCCAGCTCCTGGGCGGCGGCGATCGACTCCGGGTGCGCGCGCAGGTAGGCGACCTCGTCAGTGGTGATGGCCACGGGTGAAACCGATCCGATCTATGGGGTTGGAAGTGAAAAACTCGTGGTAGCGCCGATCATCGACCGGATCGCCGATCACCGGGTTCAGGTCGGCCCGGGCGGCGGCCTCCACCACCTGCGCGGTGGTGTGGAACTGCGTCAACTCGTTCAGCTGCGCCCACGTGGGGATCACGAAGCGCACCAGGCCCATCCGCCAGCCCTCCAGCAGCAGCCGAGGCGAAAACCAGTTGGCGTCGTCCGCCTCCGTGGTGTCCGCGTCCGGTTCCTGCCCTGTGGGCGCGACCGCGACGAAAGAATGGTTGTCGAACCACTTGCCCGCGTCCGACGCACCCACCCACCGGGCCCAGGGGCGCAACAAATCCGACCGGACTTTGAGCCCGTGCCGGCGCAGCACGTCCGTCAGCGACAGCTCATGCGAGACCAGCCCGGCGCGCGCCTCGCGATACGGGCGAGCGTCGGCGACCGGGCTGCCGTCCTCGTGCACGGCCAACAGCGTGCCGGTTTCCTCGAACAGCTCGCGCACCGCCGCGAACACCAGGGCGTGCGCCTTATACTTCGTCGTCCCCATCGTGCGCGCCACCGAGACCGCCGACGGGCCGGTCCATAAATCGCCGGAGTCCCAGGAACGGGGCGGGAAATCCCGGGTGTCGACTCCCCCGCCCGGAAACACCGTCATGCCGGCGTAGTTGCGCATCGTGTCCACCCGCTCCTGGACCCACACCTCCAGGCCGTGGTCGCCGTCGCGCAAGAGGATGACGGTCGCCGCCAACCGCCCGCCGTTATAACCGGAGGCGTCGGTGGGGTCGATGCGGTCGGCGTCGTCCGACGAAAATGCCCCAGTCGTCGCTGACATGCGCAGCCTCCTTCATGCTTGACGTCGCCCCGGCCCGGCCAGGTGCACTCATTGTAGGTGTCCCGGCATAGGGCGAGCCCGCCAGGAGCGCTACTTGCGGTGTACCCCGCCGGAGCGGAGGCGGCGGGCGAAGTAGCGGCCGTCGATGCGGTCGAGCTGGATCGGCTGGTGGAACGTCCGGGAGAGGTTCTCGCTCGTCAGCACATCCTCCAACAGGCCCTGCGCGACGACCTCGCCTTCGTCCAGCAGCATGGCGTGCGTGAAGCCGTAGGGAATCTCTTCCACGTGGTGGGTGATCATCACCGTCGCCGGCGCGTCCGGGTCCAGGGCCAAGTCCCCCAGATACGCCACCAGGTCTTCGCGCCCGCCGAGGTCCATGCCCGCGCCGGGTTCGTCGAGGATGAGCAATTCGGGGTTGATCATGATGGCGCGTGCGATGAGCACGCGCTTGCGCTCACCTTCGGACAGGGTGCCCCAGGTGCGGTCGATCAGGTGCATGGCGCCGACCTGCTCCAGGGTTTCCGTGGCCTGTGCCAGGTCCATGTCGTCGTATTCCTCCATCCAGCGGCCCAGGACGGCGTAGCCGGCGGAGATGACCAGGTCGCCGACTTTTTCGTCGGCGGGGATGCGGTTGGCCAGCGCGGAGGTGGACACGCCGATCATGGCGCGCAGATCGCGCATGTCGGTCTTGCCGATGCGCTCGCCGAGCACGTAGGCCACCCCCTGGGAGGGGAACTCCTCCGCGCCGGCCATGCGCACCAGGGTGGTCTTGCCGGCGCCGTTGGGGCCGATGATCACCCATCGTTCGTCGAGTTCCACTCGCCAGTCGATGTCCTTGATCAGCTCCCGGCCGCCGCGGATGAAGGAAACGTCGCGGAAGTCGATGAGCAGGTCCGGGTTGGTGGGGGCGTCAGCGGGTTCGTAAGTCACACCCCTATTGTGGCCCAAAAACATTTCGGCCGGTGGCATCGACACAATATGGCTAATCTGGGTGGGCGAAGCCCGTCGAGGACGGGGAGATCAACTGTGAGCGAGGGAATTTGGTATGACCGGCCGACTTGGTATCGACGATGTTCGCCCCCAGATCTCTGGGCGGAACCACCCTGCGAAGGCGGTGGTGGGCGAAGTCGTCCCCGTCTCCGCGCTGGTGTGGCGTGAGGGACATGACGCGGTGGCCGCCACGTTGAACGTGACCGGCCCGTCTGGCGCCGAAACCATGGCCGTTCCCATGACCGCCGAGGAATTCGTCCCGGACCGCGTGCACGCGGTGTTCGTGCCGGACGAGATCGGCGTCT
>CALZCR010000149.1 GCA_945631445.1 uncultured Corynebacterium sp.
CCTGATTATAGAATTAATCTGCCACGATGCATGTTGCCGATCTGCTTTTGCCTTTCATCTACCCGCCTATCGGGGCGTTGATCCTGGTGCCGCTGACGGCGCCGGAGTGGTTGACTGACGACCTCGCCGGCGACGTCATGATCGTCGTGTCGAATCTGCTGATCTTGGCGTGTCTGCACCTGATTTTCCGGACGGTGATGAAGGGGCATTCCCCGGCGACGGTCCGGGCGGTCACGGCGGTCAGCTGGGCGGGGGCCATGCTCATCGAGCCCGTCGAGTTGAACAACGGTTTCGCGCAGATCAACGTGATCATCCTGGCCCTGGTGTTCTTCGACCTCATGCCCCGCAAACGCCTCTTGCCCCAGGGCACGCTGTTGGGCGTGGCGGCGGCGATCAAGCTCTCCCCCTTGGCGATGGGGCTGTTTTTCCTGGTGCGCCGGGACCTGCGCGCCATTGTCGTCGCCGGTGTGTCCGCGGTGGCGTGCACGGTGCTCGCCGCGCTGGTGCGTTGGGACGCCACCGTGGAGTTCTTCTCCACGACGCTGCGGGGCATGGGCACCGAGAGCGAATTCGGGGTCAACACCGCGTATCAGTCCAATAGCTCGATCAAGGGCGTGATCATGCGTTTCTTCAACTCCCAGGAGCTTCTCGACGCCCACGGCACCCTGGTCAACGTCCTCTGGCTGGTCTTTTCCCTCCTGCTCATCGGGCTCGGGGCCTGGCTGATGATCGCTTTGCTGCGCCGGGATTTGGTGGTCGACGCGATTATGGTCAACGCGACCGTCATGTTGTTGATTTCCCCGGTGTCCTGGTCGCATCACTGGGTGTGGCTGGCGCTGATCATCCCCCTCGCCGCCTGGCGCTGCGTGACGCTGCTTCCCCGCCCGTGGTTCCTAGGCGCGGTGCTGGCCGTGTGGTCCTGGTTGCTTCTGACCAACCCGCCGAAGTGGTGGTACGGCGACGCCATCGACGTCTTCGCCTTGTCCATCGTGCAGAAGGTGCTCGTCTCTGACTTCGTGTGGCTGGCGCTGTTGTCCTGGATCGGCCTGGCCCTGGCGCTGCGCGCCGTCCCGCCGTCCGTGACCTCCATCGCGGTCGACCGCTTCGGGTTCGACGCCCGCGCCGACGACGAAGCCCCGGCCGCTTCCAGGGAAGCGACCGGGGCCGAGGCGTAGAACGGTTAAGCGAACGGGTTGATGCCCGTGCCGAACCACCACAGGGCGGCCACGGCGGCGATCGCCAACACCACGAAGATCCACGAACTCCACAACGGACGACGCGCCCAGCGGCGGCCGAAGTCCAGGGAGTACAAGCCCGGCCCGGTAAATTGCAGGACCACCGACATCGCGAGCAACATCACCGCGAGCCAGGCGGAATCCGGCCAGGCGAAGACGTTGAGCCCTTCCCCGGAAGTCGCCACGAAGTGCAGGGCGGAAAATCCGGTGACCACGGTGGCCACGGCCGCGAACAGCGGGGTGACCAGGCCGAAGATCAGGAAAAGTCCGGCCGCCAGCTGCGTGACGGGCACGGCCACGGCCAAAACGGCGCCCGCCGGGTACGCGGCGAACTCGTTTTCCAGGCCGGCGATCCCCTGCCCGCCGCCGAGGTTGAAGAAAGTGCCCACCGACTCGAGGATGAGCCAGGCCGACAGCGCGAGCCGCAGCAGAAAAATACCGAAGTCGATCGTGCCGCGGCGCGTCCGGTCGACGTGCTGGGCCGCCGCAGACTCTTCCGCCGTCAGTTCCTGGCTGGGGACCGGGGCCGGGGTGACCACGGGATCTCCCACATATGCCGTCGGCGCCACGGTGGTGGCGGCGGGGACCTCCGTGGGGGCAAAGTCTTCGTCGCGGTAATTTCCGTTGTCGTCCGGCGGGGAGAGCCGCTGAGTTTCGGCGGCCGGGCCGGTGGCGGGGAAAGCCGTCGTGGACTGCGCGGCGGAGGCGGGGGTGGAGCCGCCGCCGGCCTGCGGGCCCTTCCCTTGCTGGGTGGGGGTGTCGACGTCGGCGGTGCGCGGGTCGTCGGCCCGGTCGGGTCTCTGCTTGTTCTCGCTCATGACTCACAATGTAGCGACCCGACGGCGGGCGCGACCGTATTCTCCCGGCGCGCCGGAGGAAAGTTACCGTGCCGTGAACCATTCGTCCGTGGCCTGACCGCCAGGTGTGCGCGGCGCCGATCGGCTGGAGCGGATCGGAGTCTCTACGGTGGGGCACGAGGTGGCACGGTCATTGCGGTCGTTGACACGTCCCGAGGCACCGCCTAATGTTGTTGACACATCATTAATATCCGACATGCATCCACTGAGGAGTACTTCATGGCCCCTGACAAGCACTTATCCACCGACTGGGACGGCGACGCGAAGAACGCCTCCCCGGACGGAGAATTCGTCCGCGACACCACCTACATCGAGGACCGCATCGTCGCGGGTCTCCCCGCCGGTTCAGAACCGGTCGCCCAGGACAACGGCGCTTTCCACTGGCCGGTCGAGTCGGGGCGTTACCGCCTGATGGCGGCGCGCGCCTGCCCGTGGGCGCACCGCACTATCATCACCCGCCGCCTGCTGGGTCTGGAGGACGCCATTTCCCTCGGCCTGGCGGGGCCGACCCATGACTGGCGCTCGTGGACTTTCGACCTGGACCCGGAAGAAAAGGATCCGGCGACCGGGCTGCACCGTCTCCAGGAGGCCTACTTCAACCGCTTCCCTGACTACCCGCGCGGCATCACCGTCCCCGCCATCGTCGAGACGGAAAGCGCGAAGGTCGTCACCAACGACTTCCCCTCCATCCCGGTCGACTTCCAGACCCAGTGGACCGAGCACCACCGCGCCGGCGCGCCGGACTTGTACCCCGAGCACTTGCGCACGAAGATCGACGAGCTGGCCACCTGGTTGTTCCACGAGGTCAACAACGGCGTGTACCGGGCAGGCTTCGCCGGCTCCCAGGAGGCCTACGACCAGGCCTACGATCGCCTGTGGAAGGCGATGGACTGGCTGGAAGATCATCTGGGCGAGCACCGCTACCTGGTGGGTGATCAGGTCACGCTGGCGGACGTCTACCTCTACCCCACCTTGATCCGTTTCGACGCCGTCTACGTCGGCCACTTCAAGGCCTCGCGCAACCGGATCTCGGAGTTGCCGAACCTCTACGGCTACCTGCGCGAGCTCTTCCAGCTCCCGGGCTTCGGGGACACGACCGACTTCACCGAGATCAAGGAGCACTACTACATCACGCACTCGGAGGTGAACCCCACCCGCATCGTCCCCGGCGGCCCGGACCTGTCCGGCCTGATGGAACCGCACGGCCGCGAGCGCCTCGGCGGCGCGCCCTTCGCTGAGGGCACGACCCTGCCGGGCCCGGTGCCGGCCGGCGAGGAAGTCAAAAACCCGGAGTCGTTCCAGAAGTAGCTTGCGGGGGCCCGTCGCCGGCGGGGCGGCCAGGCTGCCCGGCTCATGGGAAAGGCGCATCTCAGCGATGTGGCCCGATCGCAGAGAGTGCGCCGAGAAGCTCTTTGGCAGACGAGCCGTCGACGGGAGCGTCTGTAGTCGCCGGATTCACCCCCGACAATCCCCGTCGCCTTCCTCGGCCCGGTCTCAGTCACCCGTTTCCGGCCCCGCCGACTCACCGAAAGAGGCGCTGCCCCGAGCACACCGTGGGGTGTGTTCGGGGCAGCATGCCATGCACGGGGTCTCCGGGGACGGATGATCCACACGTCCGCCGGTGTTACGCGAAGGCCTCCGAGGCCTGGTCCAGCGCCGAGATCTCTTCCTCGGTCAGCTCCACCTGCGGGGCGGCCAGCAGCGCATCCAGTTGCTCGACCTTGGACACCGAGGCGATGGGAGCGGTGACGCCCTTGGCCAGCAGCCAAGCCAGCGCCACCGAGGTGACCTCCACGTCGTGGGACTCCGCGATGCGCACGAGCTCCTCGATCACCGGGGCCGGGGAGTTCTCCAGGTAGGCCTGGGCGAAGTCCTTGCGTGCGGCGCCTTCGAGGTCCTCCCGGGAGCGGTACTTGCCGGTCAGCAGGCCGGAGGCCAACGCGAAGTACGGGAAGACGGCTACGCCGTACTCCTTGGCCAGCGGGGCGTATCCCTGCTCGTACTCCTTGCGGTGCAGGAGATTGTATTGCGGCTGGATGGCCGCCGGCATGGCTTTGGTGCCCTGGGCCGTCTCGAAGAATTCACGCATGCGCTCCGGAGAATAGTTCGACAGGGCCAGGTGGCGGATCTTCCCGGCGTCGATCAGCTCGGCGGCGACGTCGACCTGCTCCTGAATCGAGACGTCCTCGTCGTCGTGGTGGTAGTAGAAGACGTCGAGGGTCTCCTGCTGGAGCCGCTTGAGCGAATCCTCGACCGCCTGGACGGTGTTTTTCCGGCCGCGGCCGTCCACGCCCGGCAGGCCGCCGGACTTGGTGGCGATGATGACCTTCTGCGCCGCCTCCGGGCGGGCCTTACGCCACTGCCCGATCAACTCCTCCGACTCCCCGCCCTTATTGCCGTCGGCCCACATGGAATAAGAGTCGGCCGTGTCGATGAAATTGCCGCCCTTCTCCACGAAGGCGTCGAGGATGGCGAAAGTCGCCTCCTTGTCGGCGGTCCAACCGAAGGGGTTGGCGCCCAAATTCAAGGGAAATACGTCGATGTCGGTGCTCGGGATCTTGACCATGGTTTTCTCCTGAGTTCTTTGTTGTCACGGACGGCGGGGACTTCCCCGCTGTCCGCCAGGGTACAGACCCCACCCTAACACTTTTAATTAAAGTTTCAAGCATTTCGGTCTGTGGACCTCCCCTCTCCGATGAACGCTAGAATGTTCAACTATGACTGAAGATCACACCCAGTGGCTGTCCGCGGAGGAACAGCGCACGTGGCTCGCCGTCTGGTCCGTGACCGAGTGGCTGCCCACCCGCCTAGACGAACAACTCAAACGCGACAGCGGCGTCAACCTCCACGACTACTTCGCCCTCGCCCAGATTTCCATGGCCCCGGACGAGCGTCTGACAATGACGGATCTCGCCGCCCTGTCCGACATGTCCCCCTCGCGCCTGTCCCATGTCGTCGCCCGACTAGAACGGCGCGGGTGGGTCGTGCGCTCCCCGTCTGAAACGGACCGGCGCACCAACATCGCCTCCCTCACCGACGAGGGCCGCGCCTTCATCCGGGAAGCGGCCCCCGGGCATGTGACCCGCACCCGCGAACTCGTCTTCGACCCCCTGACGAAGGACGAGGTCGAGTCCTTGGGCACCATTCTGAACAAGATCCTCACCGCGCTCGATCCCCCGCTGCTGCCGCGCACGTAGTTTCTCTGCGCGGCCGCCCGTCACTCGCCGCGAGTGCGCGACTTCGTGGCCGATTCCCACTGATTGACCCCGGCGTCG